>JAPLKG010000018.1 GCA_026388185.1 Candidatus Eisenbacteria bacterium
CTCCCTATCGAGACTTTGTCGGACCGCTTAGGCCCAGGTGTTGCCACACTGAACCCGATCCCTCACTACGGGGCTGACAAGCAGTTACCCCGACCGGCTCCTCTCAGCCGGCTAGAACAGCGCGCCCTTTGCTGGGCACTCACCGCAGGAGCACAATTTTCTGTGCCCTGCCGTCGTCTCCGCAGCGGAGATGACACAAGTAGACTCCGGAGCTCACGGGTCTACCGGCCTCGTCTTTGCCGTCCCAGACCGAGGTCTTCTTCACTCCGACTGCGCCGGTGTGCCCTTGCTCCAAGATCTTCACCATCCTACCAGCAGGGTCAAAGATTGCAAGGACGTAGTGAGTGGGATTCTTCATCGCAGGAAGCGCGAAGGGAATGTGCGTGGAGGGGTTGAACGGATTCGGGAAGCTCGTACCCAGATAAAGGGCCACCGAAGGCGCCGCTTGATCGGGCAACGAGATGAGCGTAGTGTCGATCTCTGCGAGAGAGGCCAGAGATGCAACGGCAAGCTTAGTCACGTTGGTCGCGAAAGAAAGATCGAGATTGCCGACCGTGTCGCCAATGCTGTGGTAATAGGGGTTCGAGCTGTAGCCAATCTCAATTCCACAGAGCGCACTGTAGCCTCTGTCCCAGAACGAGGCGTGATCGCTCCATCGCAAGCTCGAGTCTAACAGCTTGGTCAACGACAGTTCCGGGACAAACTCGTCTCTCACAGCAATGCAGTAGTCGACAAGCCACTCCGACGCGGAATTTGAGACGAGGTAAGCGTTCGGAGTTCCGTAGCCTATCATGTCGAAATTAAGAACTCCTGCGATATTGTCGCCGCACGAAGCGACCTCACCCGCGTAATAGGCGCTGCCGAGAAGCCCCTGTTCCTCGCCGGAGAAACATACGAATCTTATCGACGAGGAGAAGGCGAAATCCGCAAGCACCTTCGCCGCCTCGAGCACGAGACTTGTGCCCGTGGCGTTATCGTCCGCCCCGGGTGCGTTCGCCATCGGGTCCGCCGAGTAGCTGTCGTAGTGGGCGCAGACCACGTACGTCTCCTCGGGATTCGTGCTACCCGGGAGCGTGGCCACGACGTTCCGCCATCTGTCAGGGAAATTGTCGTTGAGCGACGACCAGTCGAGCCCGCCGTCCGTCGTGCGAACGTTGGAAGCGGTGCCCACGGCCCAGCCGTGAAGAGTGTCCGTGAAGCATACGCCATATAGAGTTGATTGCATTCCGCCGTTCTGAATTGCCCAGGTCGTTCCGCCGTCCGACGTGTGGAGCACGACGCCGTAGGTACCCACGGCCCAACCCCGCAGACTGTCGGCGAAACACACGCTCTCCAAGATGCTGGTCACACCCGACGATTGAACTTCCCACGTCGTTCCACCGTCGCGAGTTCGAAGTATCGCACCGCTCGTACCGACCGTCCAGCCTCTCAGACTGTCCACGAAACACACGTCGTAGAGCTTGGATTGCGTGTTGCTTGTCTGACGTAACCAGCTCTCGCCACCATCGAAACTGCGAAGTATCTCTCCGTTTCCCCCCACAATCCAGCCATTCTGCAAATCTGTGAATTCGACGTCGTCGAGCGTCTGCTGTGATCCGCTCGTCTTGGGGGTCCACGCAAGACCACCGTCCGTGGTTTTGCGCAGCGTGCCGTTGGCACCGCACACCCAACCCACCATCGAGTTCACAAATTTCACGCCGTACAGGAAGTTGGTATTTGAATATCCCAGAGAGTCCCACGTCACTCCGCCGTCGAATGTTCTCAGAACGCAGCCTCGTGAACCGCAGATCCAACCGCTGTCGGCGGCGATGAACGAGGCCTTCCAAAGGGTGGGCCTGCTCCTCCAACTGCGCTTCTCCCAGCTATCGCCTCCGTCCACCGTGTGAAAAATGGCGCCGTCGCTGCCGGCGGCGTATCCCTCGGAACCCACGAAGGCCACGGCCCTGAGCGGAATTCCGAAGTAGCTGTCGTAGGAAACGTCTATGCCCATGCTGTCGAACTGTTCGTATATGTACTCCGCGGCGTTTGCACAATGTGGGCTGTAAGAATACCTTGTTCTTAATGTGTCGGAGCCGGAGGGTATACTTATGGGTTCTTCGCCGGTAAGCAAGTTCAGGTAGTCAAGAACGTCGGTAGTTGAGACCGACTGAACCATCTGATTGATGAAGTAACTCTCGAGGGGCGAATACGGAGGGCTCAATGACGGCAACGCGCGAGACGACAACGCGGAGACCGGCAACGCTGGCGCAATCGAAACAGGATTCCTCTCAAAGGGAACGAGCAACTGGATTTCAAAACCGAGGGTCTTGAGCCTGTCTCCGATGTTCTCATCGGCATAAACAAGATAGGTGTCCCCCCTACTCCAGAGAACTTTGCCCACGCCGGAAAGAGTTTCTTCACTCACAAAGGGCGACCGGCCGGCAAGATAGTAGAAGCCGGGGTCAACATATTCCGCCAGCACGCGGACGGTTGCACCGGCGGACTCAAGAGATCTGAGGACGGAACGATCTGCAACAAGAAGACCCGGTGAAAGCGGCTCGTCTGGAGGAAGAAGCCAGGAAACCGATAAGCTCGAGGGTACTCCTCTCGCCTCGACTACCGAAACATCGTAGGCAGGCATCCGGTGGGGCAGGTCAAGGGCAAGAACACCCCGCGCCAGAAGAAAACCGGACAAAACAATAATGAGGGCGGCCAGCCCTCTTTTCGAATCACCTGGAATCACTTCAGTCTCTCTTTGCCAGTTCGCCAGCCCTACACTCTACTTGGAATCATACCACGTTTCGGCTTTGCCGTCAACATAACTTGCGATTACGGCGACAGTTGCGACAACTCCGGTTCCATCCCGCCCCAAAAACGTGAGCCGCGTGCGTGGTCACGTTCCACACGCGGCTCAACTATTTGGGTGGCCTGGAGCGTTCCTGCTCACGACCTACTTCGGCAACCTGACCGCCACGAACAGTGTTGCGTTCGCGCGCCTGATCAGGAACAGAGCGGCCTCGCCGCGTTTCGACTTGGCGAGGGCCTTCTCGTATTCGGAGGCCGTCTTCACCTTCTCCTTGTTTACCTCCTTGACGAGATCTCCCTGGGCTATCCCTGCAGTCTGTGCAGGACTTCCTCCCTTCACGCTCGTCACGACAACGCCCTCTTCGCCTTCGTAGCCAAGCCTTGATGCAAGCGCAGAAGTGAGAGTTTCCACTTCGATCCCGATCTCGCTCACCGCCTTCTCCCTTGTCTCGGCAGGGGCCGCCTCTTCAACGGGAAGCTCTCCGAGTTCGAGAGTGACTTTCTTCTCGTTGCCGTCCCTGAGTATGGTTGCTTCAGCTCTGCTACCCGGTTTGGTCTCTACGACCATGTTTCTTAGGGCGACGGTGTCGTCCACCTTCTTGCCGTTGAATTCGAGAATGACGTCGCCGCGCCTGAGCCCCGCTTTCTCGGCCGGACCGCCCTTGGTGATCTCACTGATTACAATTCCCCTGGGCGCTTCGAGACCCAGAGCTTGGGCCATGTTCTCGTCGATGTTCTGAATCACGACTCCCATCCATCCCCTGACGACCTTGCCCTGTCTGACGAGATCCTCCATCACTTTCTTCGCCATCTCTATCGGAATCGCAAAACCGATGCCCTGGTTGCCTCCGGTTCTGCTGAGTATCGCCGTGTTTATACCGATGACTTCTCCGCGAAGATTCACAAGAGCGCCACCGCTGTTGCCGGGGTTTATGGCGGCGTCCGTCTGAATGAAATCCTCGTACTCGGCGAGACCGACGTTCGAACGGCCCTTGGCGCTCACAATACCTGCCGTCACTGTCTGCTCCAACTGCTCCGAGAACGGACTGCCGACTGCGAGCACCCATTCCCCGACTTCCATTTGTCGCGAATCTCCGAACCTCGCCACGGGAAGATCGTCGGCCTCTATCTTTATCACCGCCACGTCCGTCTTGGAGTCGCTTCCCACCACCTTCGCGTCATACTTCTTATCGTTGTAGAGGGTGACTTGGATCTTGTCGGCGTCGGCAATCACGTGATAGTTGGTCAGAACGTATCCATCCTTGCTGACAATTACTCCGGACCCAATTCCTCTCTGCCGCATTTCACCCTCGGGGACGGGCCCGCGGAAAAACTTCCCAAAAAAATCGTCTCCGAAAAACTCATCGAAAGGAGAACCGGGGGTGTTTCTCTGAACGTCTGCACTCTTCACGACCTTCTCGCTCGAGATGGTGACGACGACCGGCCTCACCATTTTTGCCACCATCACGAAGGCCTTGCTTGTGTTCTGGAGCAGCAGAAGTCCCTCTGGAATCTGCTCGGACGAGCCGAGCGTAACGGCCTTCCCTTTCTCCGAGCCAAAACCGAATCTGACAAGCCCGACGTCAGAAGCAATGTAAATCCCAAGAGTAAGACCGACAAGAATGCAGCAGATTGAGAAGAAAAGGTGTTTGTGCCTGGATCTCATGTCTATTCCTCCGAAAGTGTAGCGTGAGTTCAATGCTCGAGTCCACCCTCCCTGGCGAACTCTTCGATGAGCTTCTTCTGCTTTTCAGTGATGTTGGACGGTGTAACCACCTCGATCTTTACGAACTGATCCCCCTGAAACCCGTTTTTCTTCAGACCCAACCCCTTGAGTCTGAACGTCACACCATTTTGAACACCGGCCGGTATCTTGAGTTCCACCTTACGGCCGTCAACCGTGCTCACTTTTATCTTGGTGCCAAGAACTGCCTGCGCGATATTGATGGGGACAGTGCAGTGTATACTTGCGCCTTTCCTGGTAAAGAAGCTGTGAGGGCCCACCTTGACCTGGATGAAGAGATCGCCATGAGGCCCGCCTGCTACGCCAGGCTCGCCCTGACCTCTGAGGCGTATCTTTTCTCCGGAGGAAATCCCCTTGGGGACAGTGACGACGTATTTCTTTCTGGCGTTGGCCGTTCCTCTCCCGGCGCAAGCCGAGCAAGGCTCGCCGGGGAGCACGCCTCTTCCCAAACACCTTGGACACGGCCTGCTGACGGCAAACGCGCCCTGGGCAAAAGATATGCTGCCACGGCCCCCGCACTCCGGGCAGGTCGTTCTCTTGGAGCCAGGTTTTGCACCGGTCCCGCCACACACGGTGCAATTTTCCTCTTTGGGAATGGTTATCGTTGTCTTGCCGCCCTTGACCGCCAGTTCGAAGGGCACCTCGAGCTCCAGGTTTATGTCTTCGCCCTTCTGGGGACCGTAGCTTTCCGCTCTCACTCTGGAGCCACCAAAGAGACTGCTGAAGATATCTCCAAGCCCGCCAAAACCACCGAGGTCTTCGTACGAGAACGTGGCGCCCTGTCCGGCGCTCCCCGTGAAGGGACCGCCAAAGTCAGAGCCCCGAAATCCCCCGGACCCCGTGAAGACCCCACTCCCCAGCCTTCTCATCTGATCATACTGAGCGCGCTTCTGCGGGTCACTCAAGACGTCGTAGGCCTCCGAGACGTCCTTGAATCTGTTCTCGGCGGCCTTGTTACCGGGGTTGGCATCCGGGTGGTATTTCTTTGCGAGCTTTCTGTAGGCTTTCTTTATCTCGTCAACACCCGCGGTCTCGCTGACCCCCAGAATCTCGTAGAAGTTTTTTTGGGTCTGCGGCATGCTTATTCGTCATCCTGGTCAGATTGTATCTGTGTAACCTCGACCTTGCTGGGTCTCACAAGTTTGCCCTTGAAGGTGTAACCCTTCTGGAAGTCCTTGACTATCTCGCCGTCGGCTCCTTCCTTCACTTTTGTCACAACTACCGCCTCGTGGAAATTGGGATCGAAGCTCTGCCCTTTGCACACGATGGCCTCGAGGCCCTCTACTTGAAGCGTGGACTTGAGTTTTCCGTAGATCAGTCTGACTCCCCTCAGAACTTCCTCGCTATCAGAGTTCGAATCCAGGCTCTCGATGGCCCGTTCGAGGTCGTCCATCACGGGAAGAAGTTTGCATATCAGCTCGGCCTTTGCGTAGTCGTACGCTTCGACAAGTTCCCGCTGTGTCCGCTTTCGGTAGTTTGCAAACTCAGCCTGAAGCCTTTGAAGGTGATCGAGATATTCTTGCGCCAGATTCCTCTCTTCTTCTATTTCGCTCTCGATTTCCTTTCCGGTCTCCTCTTCGGCAACAACCTCTGAATCGGGAGGAGCGGGCTCGTGCCCCGCTCCAACCTTCCTCTTCTTCGCCATCTATCTCACTCCTCAGGGTTTCTTGTCGTCTGTCTCGCCCGCAGTCTTCTGAGCCTTCGTCTCTGGTTGTGGCCCTTTTTCCTGTTCCTGGCGATCTTTTTCGACCTCGTCAAGATAGTTCATTCTTAGCTCGGTGAGCGCCGTCCTCAGAGTTCTGGTCTCTTCTTCGGTGCGATTGCCGTTAGTCTTGTCTTCCAGCATACCGAGCATGTCGATTGTGAAACGTGCCTGGTCCAGATTTCTCTCAATCTTCTGAGTCAACGGACTTATCAGTTTGCCCAGGGCAATCATTGCGGTGGACTGAAGATTGATGACGAGGCCCATGAAAAGTGCCTCGTTCAAGCCGGGCTCTCTTTCGACCATGTAGTCCTCCCCAACCTATTCTACGACTGCTCTACAACACGTGCAGCGACAGTACTTACTCCACGACCTCAAAGTCGGCGTCAACGGCGTCTCCCTCTTTGCGTTCCTTGGGACCGGCTTGAGGGCCTGCCTGACCCTGAGACGCACCTCCGGCTGACTCCGAGCCTGTGTGCTGTGCTCCGGCGCCTGGAGAGGCTTTTGCGTACATCTGCTCGGCGGCATCGTGCCACACTTGCGTCAGCGCTTCGGTGGCGGACCTGATCTCGTCAACGTTGTCGTTCTTGACCGCCTCCTTGACTCTGGAGACGGCGGCCTCAACCTTGGCTTTCATGTCAGGGTCGAGGTTGGCACCCGCCTGCTTGAGGTTTTTCTCAGTCTCATAAACCATCTGGTCCGCGCGGTTTCGGGCGTCTATCCCGTCCCTGCGCTTCTTGTCTTCCGAAGTGTGCTCTTCGGCATCCCTCACCATTCTCTTGATCTCTTCCTCTTTGAGACCGCTGGAAGCTTCTATGCGGATACTCTGCTCACGCCCCGTGGCCTTGTCCTTTGCCGAGACGTTGAGGATTCCGTTCGCGTCTATGTCGAACGTCACCTCAATCTGCGGAATGCCTCTCGGCGCAGGAGGAATGCCCGTCAGTTGAAAGCGGCCTATGGTCCTGTTGTCAACCGCCATCGGCCGTTCGCCCTGGAGCACGTGAATCTCCACGGTCGTCTGATCGTCGGCCGCCGTGGTGAAAGTCTCGCTTCTTCGTGTCGGGATGGTGGTGTTTCGTTCGATGAGCTTTGTGCAAACTCCACCCAGCGTCTCGATGCCGAGAGAGAGCGGCGTCACATCGAGCAGGAGAATGTCCTTCACTTCTCCGGCCAAGACTCCTGCCTGAATCGCGGCACCGACGGCAACCACCTCATCGGGATTCACACCCTTGTGAGGCTCCTTCTCGAAAAGCTCCTTCACGAGCTGTTGGACTTTAGGCATCCTTGTTTGGCCACCGACCAGGATTACCTCGTCGATTTCACTGGGCTTGAGCCCCGCGTCGGCCATGGCTTTTCTGCACGGCCCGACTGTGCGCTGGACAAGGTCGTCCACCAGTTGCTCCAGCTTCGCTCTCGTGAGAGTAATGTTGAGATGCTTCGGTCCTGACTGATCTGCGGTAATGAAGGGCAGATTGACCTCAGTCTGTATCGTGCTCGAAAGCTCACACTTCGCCTTCTCCGCAGCCTCCTTGAGCCTCTGAAGAGCCATCGCATCCTTTCTGAGGTCAATCCCCTCTTGCTTCTTGAACTCGTCTGCCAGCCAATCCATGATTCGCTGGTCGAAGTCGTCGCCGCCAAGATGCGTGTCGCCGTTGGTCGCTTTGACTTCGAACACACCATCGCCGAGCTCAAGTATCGAGATATCAAAGGTGCCGCCTCCAAGGTCGTACACGGCGATCTTTTCATCTTTTTTCTTGTCCAGCCCGTAAGCCAAAGAGGCAGCAGTAGGTTCATTAATGATCCTCTTGACGTCAAGGCCCGCTATCCTTCCCGCATCCTTTGTCGCCTGCCTCTGACTGTCGTTGAAGTATGCGGGCACGGTGATGACGGCTTCTGTGACTTTCTCGCCCAGGTACTCCTCCGCTGTTTGCTTCATCTTCTGGAGAATCATCGCGGAGATCTCGGGCGGCGTGTAATCCTGGCCTGCAATCTTGACTGTGGCCAGGTCGTTCTTCGCCCTCATCACTTCGTACGGAACCGTGGCGATTTCGGAGGTGACTTCGTCGTACTTCCGTCCCATGAACCTCTTTATTGAATAGATCGTGTTCCTGGGATTCGTAATCGCCTGGCGCTTGGCCACGAGCCCGACCAGTCTCTCCCCCGTCTTTGTAAAAGCGACAACTGAAGGCGTAGTTCGTCCGCCCTCAGAGTTCGCGATGACCACGGCTTCTCCGCCCTCCATGACTGCTACACAGGAGTTCGTCGTACCAAGGTCGATTCCTATTGTCTTTCCCATGTTCAAAACCTCTCTTTGTGAAGGCAAGTCATCGAAATTTTCTTCGCCGAGACCTCCATTGTTCGGTGTAGAGAAAGAGCAAGTCGTGTGCCACGGGCCGAAATAAGAACCTCGTCTCGGTAGTCTCTTGCTTGAGAAGAAGTTATGACGCCGTTGGAGTTCCAGAGTCCGAGGCGTCCGCCTCATCTGGAAGAGAAATGTTTCAAAATGAAACCACCCACTGCTTCATTGTGAAACAATACTCGGGGTGCGGCACGAACTGAGTCGCATTTGCACAGAGAATGGTTTCATTATGAAACGACGTCGGGACAAGCTGGCCCTGATGAGCGAAACCGGAGCATGCGTCCAGCGTACTCGCGGCTCTATTTTGAGGAACTGCCGAGGCCGTACTCCCGCATCTTTCTCCACAAAGTAGAGCGGGAGATTCCCAGAGACAAGGCCGTCTTCGAGACGCTGCCTTCATGCTTCGCGAGCACGGTCTTGATATGCTCGCGTTCCAACTGTATGAGCGACCACTCCGTCGAGTAACCAGCCAGGCCTTCTTCCGGAGCGCGCAACATCTTTCTCTGCGTCATCTCCGAGGGAAGCTCCTTTTCGGTGACGAGATCCCCTTCGGCCAGGGCGACCGCCCTCTCCACGGCGTTCTCGAGCTCGCGAACGTTACCCGGGTAGTCGTGGCGGAGCAAGAACAACTGTGCTTCCCGGGAAAAGCCGGTGATCTTCTTGCCCAGCCTTCTCGAATATCGCTCGAGGAAGTAGCGAGCCAGGAGTGGGACGTCGTCCCGACGCTCTCTCAAGGGCGGAAGCTCAATCTGAAAAACATTGAGCCTATAGTAGAGATCTTCCCTGAGCTGGCCTGCCTGCAATGCCTTGCGGACGTCGCGATTGGTAGCAGCTATGAGCCTGACATCTATCCTCAGGGCCGCGGTGTCTCCGATTCTCCTGACTTCTTTTTCCTGCAACGCCCTGAGGAGTTTAACCTGAATACCCGGAGGCATCTCGGCTATCTCGTCGAGGAAAAGCGTGCCTCCGTCAGCCTGTTCGAAAAGCCCCTTCTTCGTGCCCGTTGCTCCGGTGAACGCTCCTCTCACGTAACCGAAGAGCTCACTCTCAAAAAGAGTTTCCGGAATGGCTGCGCAGTTGACCGGCAAGAATGGTAGCGACGCCCTCGCGCTCTCGTAGTGAATGGCCCTGGCCACAAGCTCCTTGCCGGTCCCGCTCTCCCCAGCAATGAGCACGCTGCTATCCGTTGACGCTATCTTGGTTATGAGCTTGAGAAGCCGCCTCATCTTGGACGAACGGCCGAGGATGCCCTGGAGCATCTCGTATCCGAGAGCCTGTGCCCCTTGCGACGTCTGGCTCTGAGCCCCGTGGTCGGCTTCGTGCCATCCGTCTTCGGGTCGATGGCGCGTTTTTTCAGGTCTGTTGTTTTCGCCAGTGCCTTCCGGTGTCATGTTGCCTCGCAAAGAGAAGGGCTCACCCCCCTGAGGAGTGAGCCCTGGCCATCCGAACGGCAAGTTTAGAACATGAAGTCGACGCCGGCACCGATAGTGAAATACTGGGTGCTATTGTCTTCCGTCATTACGTTGTGGAAGCGCGCACCAAAATCGATTAGGGCCGTCGCAGAGATGGGGAACTTGACACCGCCGCCGATGTTGAAGCCGAAGTCACTCTCGCTGTCGCTCTCTGTGTCGTCAGCGATTGTGATCTCAGCGGTCTCAAAATACATCCCCAGTCCACCCTTCAGATACGGTGTCACTGACGAGCTCATGGGGAAATTCGCCACGAAGTCCACCATCACGGGCATGAACTGAAAATTCGCCTCAACGTCTTCGCCGCTCAAGGCCTCCAACACTGCCACAAGGTCATCGTTGGCAGCGAACTTGCTCCACTCCATGCCCACTTCCAGACCATACTTGCCGGTGAACATATAGCCGACACTTGCGCCTGCAGTAAGCCCGCCGTCGTAGGCGTCCCCGAAATCACCCATCGGAAGACCGTAGCCGACGTTGAGGCCGAGCACCCACGCCGAGCTGGTGGTTTCCATCTGGGCAAAAGCTGCAGTCGCGCCGAAAAACAACAGTATCAATGGCAGAACAACAAACTTCTTCATTTCCATTTCTCCTTTTTGGAATAAATCTCGCGCTTTAAGAAAAACGAATACTTGCTGCCCGGGCCACCTCCTTCCAGCTTTCCAGCTTTTCAGTCCCAAGCATGCCGAATGAAATCAGGCGTCTCTTCTCTCGCCGAGATTGTCAACGGAACTATCACTGATGCAGTCATCACTGAAGCGACTTCATAGTTCTTGACGGTGACTCATCGGACTTCTCGGAATAATCTATGATCTCCACTCCCTTGCCGGCGTTTAGCTCAAACAAGGACTCGCTGAGCCCGAGATTCACTTTCACGTTGGAAAGCACCATTCTCACCACGTCACCGCCGGCCTCTTCGACTTCTATCAGGCGGGGCAGAAGGAGATTTGTGTCTATGCCCAGCGTAAGCTTCCGGACACCCATCCCCTCCTCTTTTGGTACAAGTTCCACGTAGCGGAATCTTGAGTCCCTCTGTCTCGCAGGCGCTATCGTAAACGTCTTCTCCAGATTCCCGAGTGGTTCCCAGAAGACGAACAAGTCCTGCTCTTCCTTGCGGGCGGTGAGGTCAAAACGTTGGATCTGATTCAAGGAAGGAATATAAACCAACACCACGGAGTCCTTGACGAGTAGCTTCTGGCGTTCGGGCTCGGTGTAATCAAGCAGCATCTCCTTGGGCTTCCGGAGGTACAGCCTTCCCTTTGCCTGAATCTTCTCGCCGTTGATCTTTATTTCCCGCGTCTGCTCAAAGGAAGCACTGAGTGACTGCAAGGACGAAAGCCTTGCGTCAACGCGGACTAGCAGGTCCTGCAGATTGCCTTTCTGCGTGAGTCCCACCAACGGGATGGCAAACGCCACCAGGAAGAGAGAAGTCACTATGACATAGATGGTCTTCGCCCTGAAACTCATTCTCTACCCCAATTTCACTTCCGTGTGAGCCCCCGCTCCACCAAGGGTTCACGCTTTACCCGGAGGCCGCTCAACTGCTACCCGAAAGCGACGCGAGAACCTCCCGCCTTGCCACCCTTATCCGGACCTTCAAGAGGCTGAGAGAACTCGGCCTCGATCATCCTCCTGAACGTGGGACCAGAGTTGTATGTACAGAACGGATACAACATTCCGTCCGGTGCTGCATAGTGAACCACGCACCGCCTCACTCTGTCAACGTCATAGTTGTACGCATCCATGAAGTGCATGCCCGCCACAAGAAGCGTCTTGTAAGTCTTTCCCTTGCCGTCCTTGCTTCGGCCGATCCTCTTGTCCATCAGTCCCTGAAGGGTCGTGAGAAAAGTGGAGAACGTCAGACCCGCGGGTGCCTCGTCCTCTCTGAAATGCTTCTTTATGGAGTTGAACGCCTTCATGCGGGCAAAAGACTGGAAGCGCGACTTCGGTACTGTGCGAGCAAACTTCTCGAGGTCAAGGAACATGGCCTCCACGTCTATGAACTGCGGGGCTGCCACTATGTCCTTCGTGTCGGGCGATACAAAGAGATAGGTCGCAAGCGAGCAGTGAGGATGACAGGTGAGATGAACCGTTTCCTCTCCTCGCAAGGCGGAGACAAACCTGGTGAAAGGAGCAATGCAGGCAGTCGGATACCAGTCTCTCCTCGCCTGTGCCAGCCCCGTCTGCTTTTCCACGGCCCACGCGAGGTCGGTCAGCGTAAACCGCTTCTTCTCTCTCTCCTTGTAGGAGATCCGTCCGGTGAAAACGACCGGCTGATAGCTTATGCCGCTTACCACGTCAATGTTCTTGATTGCGTATCTCAGGATGTCACCGACCTGATCGTCGTTGAACCCCTTGACTATTGTAGGAACGAAAACAATATTCATTCCACTTCTTCGAATGCTCTCTATGGCTCTTTCCTTGACCGCAAAGAGATCTCTGCCGCGAGTCTTCCTGTAAACCTCGTCATCGAGACCGTCAAACTGAAGGTAAATGGTGTGAAGCCCTGCCCTTGCGCATTCCTCTGCAAACTTATGATCGGTCAGATTGATTCCGTTTGAGGCTATCTGAACGTGTGAGAAACCCATCTTCCTCGACGCTCTCACTACGTCCAGAAAACGCGGGTGGAGAGTAGGCTCGCCCCCGGAGAACTGTATAATCCTGCCGGCGACCGGTTGTTCAGTTCTGAAGGCCTTGAGCATCTGAACGACTTCTTCGTAGGATGGCTCGTAGACGTAACCGGCCACGTTGGCATTGGCAAAGCAGATGGGGCAAACCAAGTCGCACCGATTCGTCAGGTCGATGTTTCCGAGGCCTGTGTGGCTCGTGTGTCGGTTGCAGAGACCGCATTGGCCGGGGCACTCCGAGGCATGACGCACCCTGGGGTTCAAGAGCCCTTGACCGTCATCGAAGGACCACTTTTCAGCCTTGAGATAGAGTTCCGCGTCAGACCAGTACAGGTCTCTTACGTGGCCGTGCTCCGGACAGGTCTTCTCCATGATGACCTTTCCGTCCTCCTCGAATAGGCGCGCGTCTATCACCTTCATGCAATCGGGACAGAGGGAACGGATGGCCTTGGGGAGACCCTTGGGCAAGTCGTTGATCGGAGCCCCAAGAAACGTGGTCTGCGGCCCCGTGGATTTTCGTCCGGATCTTGCGTCTACTTCGGTGCCTGGAGCGTAAGTGGGGGTCGAAGCACTCATCTGACACACTCCTTTCCCTACAAATCCGCCCTAGGGCAAAGATTGTACTCCGTAGGCCTCAGTCCGCAAGGGGAAAAAGGTCCTTGAGCCTGAACACCTTCTCGTCTATATCGTCATTTAGCACTGTTCTATTGAACACGAGCCTCGCCCTGACGCCGTCTGAAGGCAGGGAGACCGTTATCTCGTGCGGAAAGAGTACTCCTCCCGACCTCGTGTAGTCACGGTAGTCCACTCCTACGCGCTCTGCACCGTCCGCATCGACAAATTCCAGTCGAATGAGGTTTCCCGTTTTCGAGTCAACGATGCCTATTCTTTTCCCGTCGTCAGAGTCCTCTTCAAACCTGCATCTGCCTTTTTCGATCTCTTCAGACATGCACTCCGTGACACAAAAACGTTTCGGGAAAAGGACGGTTCTGACGGCGTCGAGCAGAAGACCCGTAGCCTCGGGCAGTAGAGCTTGAGTGACGGCGTCGCCGAGCGAACCTGCCAGCAAGACGGAACTCGAGGGGATGAACGCCCGGATGGAGTCGCCATCGAGCGCGACGCTCGCGAGGCTCACGAACCCGGCATACACATTCAATCTCATTCTGTCGGGTTCTTGTGCGACGAGCCCGACCTGCAGGCGCTCGCTGCGTCGGGGTTCCTCAAAACTCAAGTACACATCGAGGGTGGCCTTCACGGAACGAATCTCGGGAGCTTCTTTCTTGAGCAGATTCATTGTCTTCGCGGAACAGGGCCGCTTTTCTCCCGCAGTCTGCACGGGGGGGCTCACGGCACACGAAGTGCAGAGAGAAGCGACAAGAAAGGCGGCGACCAGAATGGGGAGGATCACGTTGCGGTCCGCGGGACCACGACTCAACGAAGTACGCCTGGAAAGTGATTGCAAGCTAACTTCACCCCCTATCGAAGATGTGTCTTCATGACGCGACAGAGTTTTTCCATGTCCTGTGCATTGTTGTAAAGATGAGGGCTTACCCTGACGGCCTTCTCTCTTTCTGACACGATAATTCGCTCCATCCTGAACGAGACCTTGAGAGAAGCGGTGTCATCGCAAGAGAATGACAGAATCCCTGATCTGTGTTCGGAGGCCAGAGGGCTTCGGATGGTAACCGGCAGTTGCTTCAGCTCGTCTATGAGAATGTCAAGCAGTTCAAAGATGTGTTGCTGGATTTGCTTCACTCCGACGGACAAGATGAGCTTGAGGGACTCTCTAAACCCGGCAAGATCCTGGTATGAGAGCGTTCCGATCTCGAAACGCCTGGCGTCCTCGACCAGTTCAAAGGGGAGTCCCACAATGGACTCGAAAGCCGCGCCCATCCCCTTGACGGAGAGCCATCCGGCAAATTGAGTGGACATGGACTTCATGAGATCCGGAGAGCAGTAGAGAAAACCCGTTCCGAACGGCGCGAGGAGCCATTTCTGCCCGCCCGCGGCAAGAACGCCCACGTTGCAGCGCTTTACGTCGATGTCGATCGCTCCGACTCCCTGGATACCGTCAACGACCAGGACGGCGCCCGCGTCCTTGCAGATTTCGCCTATCTCTTCCAAGTCGGCTTTGTAGCCGTTGTGAAACGAAACAAAGCTGATCGCAACCGCCCTTGTTCTACCGTCAATGCCGTCTCTTATGTCGTCTGCAGTCGTAAAGCCTGCGCCTGGAGGCAAGACTGTGACCTCCACGCCCTTTCTTCTCAGATTCTCCCACACGCACACGTTTGCGGGAAACTCGCTCCGTCCGACGATGACCCTGTCGCCGGGCTTGAGCGGCAGCCCCTGCGCCGCGATATTGAGGGGAATGCTCGTGTTCCAACTCAGGGCGATCTCATCAGGAGCAGCGTTTATGAGTTCTGCAATCTGGGACCGGACCTGCGGAACGATGTTCTCAAAATCGCTGATGTGCTCGAACTCCACCTTGTGACAGGCCCTCATGTAACGTGTCATCGCCTCGATGCAGGTTACGGGCAAGATAGATCTCGATGCGTTGTTCAGATAGACGTAATTTTCAGCGTCAGGAAACTGGGATCTTATTGCATTAATGTCCATTCAGACGTCCCCTCGCGTCGAGAAGGCGAAAACACGAGTATTCTATCACAGTCCGGCGACCGGCGTACAGGGAGAGGAGGCGCCTCGGAAGGCGTGCAATAGCTTTTCGATTGAATTCCCCGCGCGCGGTGAATATACTTTTTAGGAGGCACAATCATGGCCGATTGAGGCGATCCCGATAGATTCCTTCCATGAACAAGCAGGTCACTCGTGATTGAGTCACTTCTGAGAACCATCCAGAACGAAATCTCCGGCGAGCGCGCGAAGGGACTTCTAGACAAGCTCGCCTCGTGCCACCGAATTCAGTCGAGTCCCGGCTTCAGAGAAGCCGCACACATCTGTGCTGAAGCTGCAAGGAGCTGGGGGCTCGAGACCGAGATTCTCACTTTCAGCGCGGACGGAAACACTTCCTACTGGGGATGCCCCATTCCGAAGGAGTGGGCGGCTTCAAGCGCGAAGCTAGAGTTGCTCGAACCGCAACGAGCAAAGCTTGCAGACTTTTCGGAATGCAAGATCTCGCTAATCCAAAGAAGTGCTCCGACTCAGGTGGATTCGGTTGAGATTGTGATTCTTGATGACGGTCTCGAAAGAGAAGAGTACGAGAAACTGGACGTCGCCGGTAAGCTCGTCTTGACCAGAGGAAGCGTCGAAAGGGTGCACGAACTCGCCGTTCAGGAGTTCGGCGCTCTCGGAATTATCTACGACGGCATGCGAGAAGTAAAACCTGTGCGCAACCGGTTCGACCTACCCGACGCGCGCGAATACACCTCGTTTTGGTGGAGACCCGGCGAGAAACAATGCTTCGGCTTCGTGCTCACCCCGCGTCAGGGCGAATGGCTGAGGAACCTCGCTTTTTCCGGCGGTGACGAGGCGCACAATAGTGCGGCAGCCGGAGTGTCCGTGCCCCGCCCGCCAGTGAGGCTCGTGGCAAGGGCGAGCGTGGACTCGACGTTCCGCGACGGCGCCATGGAAGTAGTCTCCTGTTTCATACCCGGAAACAGTCTCGCGGAGGTCGTGCTCGTAGCACATCTCTGCCATCCTCAGCCTTCTGCGAACGACAACGCATCAGGGTGCGTCGCGGTCCTAGAAGCCATGAGGACTCTCAAGTTCCTTATCGCGGCGGGAAAGATCCCTCCTCCAAGGAGAGGAATCAGGGCGCTCCTGCTTGCAGAGATAACGGGTTCCATGTCGTATCTGGCCAACCACGAGGAGCGACTCCGGGACTTCGTCTGTGCGCTGAACGTAGACATGGCCGGCGAAAACCAAACACTGTGCGGCAGCACCTTCATGTTGGAAGTTCCACCCGACGCCTGCAGGGGTTTCTCGGTGGAGCTCGGCTCGGCGATACTGGAACAAGTATTCAGGAAAGACGGTCTTCCAGGCAAGGCCGGCAGCCTCATGCAAGAAAGAATCGCCGTCGTGCCGTTCGCCGGAGGAAGCGATCACGTCACCTTCTCCGACCCCGACGTCGGTGTGCCCTGCCCCTCGCTCTGCCAGTGGCCGGACAGGTTCTATCACACAAGTATGGACACGCCGGACAAAGTGGATCCCGCAATGCTCTCGGCAGCGGCGGCACTCGCGGCCTGTTACGCCGCCTTCGTCGCGCGCGCGGGCGAGAAGGAAGCGAAATGGCTTGGCCTCGAGATGCTCGCGAGCCTGAAGCAATTCGTGATGAGAGAGGCAAACCGGAGGCTTACTTCGGCGCTCGAGAGCGACTCCGGCCACGCAGAGGAGTTGTCTCGCCTGAGGAAGAAGCTCTCGTATCGCCTCGAGATAGCGAAGGACTCTTTTGAACACTTGGGTCGGCTCGGCATGCAGGCGCCTGACGTGAAGGAACTCAAAGAGGAGGCCAACGAATGGGTCAGAAGAGAGTTTGCAGATGCCGAGAGAGACTATCTTGCTCTCCTCGGTCGCTCGAAGGGTCCCTCGGAACGGAATAGAGCGGAAGACGTCCCGAACGCGGGCGGCGGAGCGGACGGCCAAAAAGACCATGATCTCGACGGCGTTGTTCCGGCAAGAGTGCTTCGCGGCCCCACGGGGTTCGGTATGGTCGCGAGGACTTCCTGGAGCAGACTGAGCAAGAATGACCGAGAGGGACTCTGGCGGCTTCTGAGACTCCACGATAAGGTGCCGCGCGCATTCGCACCGCTTTCCTGGTATTGGGTCGACGGAGAGCGTTCCCTGGCCGAGATTGCGGACTTGGTCGAGATGGAATGCGGCGTGAGGGACGACACATTTCTCGGAAGCTACTATTCGCTTCTTGAAAAGGTCGGTCTTGTCAAGATGCAGAAAGCGAGACTGGGCAAATGAGTTTTTCGGTGACGGTCAGAGTTCGCTACGCGGAGAGCGATCAGATGGGCGTGGCCTACTATTCAAACTATTTCATTTGGTTTGAAGTCGCGCGGACCGAGCTTATGAGAAAGCACGGAGTACCTTACAGCGAATGGGAAAGGACGGGGTTGTTCCTTCCCGTGTCGGAATGTTACTGCAAATATATGACGCCTGCACACTACGATGAGACTCTGGACATCCGTTGCTGGATTGCCGAGGTGAGAACAAGAGCAGTCAGATTTGAATACGAGATTGTGCGGGACGCCTCGGTGCTTGCCAGAGGTCACACGGTCCACGTGTGCACGGACAAGAACGCCAAGCCTTCCACCATGCCCGCGTCTCTGAGGGACGCGCTCCTCGAGGCTGGAAAAGACTGTTAGGCCCGCGCGGACGGCCTCACGTTCCGGGTCTCCATACGTCGCGGCTCGCATGAATTGTATCGCTCGGTTCGTCAGATCCTTACGGGACACTTATTGCTTCGTATGTATCGATAGACCTGCCCGCGGTCCGCAGAGATGGAGAGTCCAAACGCAGGATTCGCCATCGCCTTACGAATCTCCGCAAGAAGCTTCTTTGTGATGTAACCGGGCCTGCCGTCTCCGACGGAGTTGCCGCACACTTTTACGATCGGCATTATCCCCGCGCCGGTTCCCGTCATGAAGCACTCTCTGTTGGCCCCCAACAGATCAATGGGCATCAGATCGGCGGCCTCTTCCACCTTGTAGCCGAACTTCCTCGCGAAGTTCATGATGCAGGCCCTCGTGATACCCTGGAGGCAGTATTCTGCCACCGGCGTGAGAACCCTCACCCTGGACGGGTTCGTGCGATAGCCGCTTTCCTTGATCACAGAAAAGACGTTGTCCACGGTGGCCTCCGCGATGCTCCCGTCCGCGGTCAACATCAGAGATTCCAACAGCTCGAGGTTCCTCGTCCCCTCTATGAGCCCGAGCACGTTGTTAAGATAGTTATTGCTCTTGATGGTCGGATCGAGGATCGTTGCGCCCGGCCTTCTGATCTTCTTGGAGACTCCTACCTCAATGCCGATATCGTAGGCCTCCTTCGGATAGAGGCTTATCGTCGAGACGACGGCATACACGGTGGCGCCGACACATTTCTTTGGGTTGAGTCCCAGGTCTCCTATGCCTCGCGTCACGATAAGTCTTATGTATCCACTTTCGTTCTTCTTGAGGCCGACGGCCTGTATGGTCCTCATGACCTGCCAGCTCATCTCCTCCTTAGAGTAGGGAATCTCGATTCTGAGGCCCGCCGCTGAATTCCAGAACCTGTCCATGTGTTCTCGATAGAGAAAAACCATTCCATTCCTGATGAGAATCCCTTCGAAACATGCATCGCCATAGAGGGCGGCGTGGTCGAGGAAAGAAAGACCGGCTTCGTCCAAAGCGAATATACCGTGAAGGCGAGTGAAGGGTTCCCGTGTCTGCGCCGTCTCTGAGGCAGAAGAGTCCACGAACACCCTGGGGGTGATTCCTTTCACGATCGGCATGCTGACGAAAACCCTGGCCGATGCTCCGACTTCCTCCAGCGCACGAATGGCTTTGGTCACGATTCTCTTGTCCGGCATGAGTTACCTCCTGAGGGAGATGAAAAACGGGTTCTGGGCCGACGGTAGACGCGCCCAACGCTCACTGTTAGTTGCTGTTCTGAGAGCCTTGGTAGAAACACGCTGGCTCGAATTACCCGAGCCAAAACCAAGGAATTATACAGGGAAGACGGGGCTTTTAGAAGGAGTTTTTGAGAGCCCGCATCGACGTTCGCGGCCCGTGTCGACAACCCCGATTGACAATTCACGGCGATGCCGATATACTGCGGCGAAACGGAAAGAAGAACGGCGAAGCACGGACGGCTTGAGTGGACGTTCTGCTCGACCGATTGGAACACTCTTTGTGACGCACACGGACATCCTACGGAGAGGAACAATGGACGCGAGACTCCTGAGAGCGGCAAGAACTGCCCTCGTAGACTGCATGGGAATTTCCAAGAAGGAAGTGCTTCTCGTAATAATGGACGAACCCCTGAGAGAAATCGGCTACGTATTCTGGGAAGCCGGTAGACGACTCGGCATCGAGTCCATATTGGTCGAGATGATCGAGAGAGAAATGCACGGGAGCGAGCCGCCGGACGCCATAGCGAAGCTCATGGCCGGCGTGGACGTCGTGATGGCTCCGACCAACAAGTCCCTCTCCCACACAAATGCGAGACGCGCCGCCTGCGACAAAGGAGTGCGCATAGCCACGCTTCCCGGAATAACAGTCGATTCTATGAGAAGAACCCTCGCGGTCGACTACAAGAACAAGGTCAAAGGCCCGACCGAGAGGCTCGCAAAATTGCTCTCCGCCGCGTCCCAGGCGCGCGTTGTAACACCAGCGGGTACTGACATTACAATGTCGCTCAAGGGTAGGGACGGTGAGGCGGACACGGGAATAGCTCACACAGGCGGAGACTTCACAAATCTCCCCGCGGGAGAGGCGTACATAGCTCCGATGGAAGGTACGGCCAACGGCAAGATAGTCGCGGACGGCTCGATGGCGGGTGTGGGACTCTTGAGAAAACCTCTCACGATACACGTAAAAAACGGCTACGCCGTCAAGTTCGAGGGTGGCAAGGACGCCGACACGATTCGCCGGCTCGTGAACAAGGTAGGAAAGCTCGGCTGCAACATCGCCGAACTCGGAATAGGCACCAACGTCAAGGCTCACATCGTCGGGAACGTACTCGAAGACGAGAAAGCGATCGGCACCGTACATATTGCCATCGGTGACAATCGCTCCATGGGCGGCAAGGTCTCCGTCCCCCTGCACCTAGATGCTATCCTGCGCAAACCCACACTTTCTCTCGACGGGAAAGTGATAATGAAAGACGGAAGGATGATGAAATAGGCGACTTGATGATACGGCGCTCTTATCCGTTGACGGAAAGCATCTGACTGCCGGCCAATCAATCTCGCCATCATTATGGACTTTTCAGTAGTAACAAGGAATCTTTCAAAGGGCTACGACAAGTGGACCCTCGCCGTAGATTCTCTCAACATCTGGATAAAGGGCGGAGAGATTTTTGGTCTTTTGGGACCGAACGGTGCGGGGAAGACTACCACAATAAGGATGATTCTCGGACTCCTTAAGCCAACCTCTGGACAGGTCTTCATCCACGGCGAACAGATCACAACTGGCAGACAGAAGATAAAGGCCAGACTGGGGGTTTGCCCTCAGGAAACCGTGCTGTGGCCGGAGTTGACCGTGTCCGAGCACCTCAGCTTTCTGGGAAAGATGTACGACGGGCACTCACGAACCGTCCGAAGCAACACGGATCGTCTGATAAAGGACCTCGGCCTGGAAGAAAAGCGAAATGAACAGGCAAAGAAGCTCTCGGGAGGACTCAAGCGAAGACTCAACCTTGCCCTGGCTCTCGTCCACGACCCCGACGTGGTGCTTCTTGATGAGCCATCCGCAGGTCTTGACCCGCAATCAAGGGCGCTCCTCTGGGAACGCATTGCCGAACTGTCCAAGGACAAGCAGAAAACGATAATCCTCACGACTCACTCCATGGAAGAAGCCGACCGACTAAGTGATCGCGTGGGAATCCTGGATCACGGCAAGATGCTCATCCTCGACACGCCGGAGAATCTCAAGAAGAACATCGGCGAAGGGGACGCTCTCGATATCGAAATGGAGAGCCGTCCCTCGGAAACGCTCGTAGCATCCATAAAACAGTCCACCGGTGCAACTGAAGTGACCGTGTACGAGAACACCCTCACCATACGGGTTCTCAATGTAATGGAGAAGTTTCCAAGAATGATCGAGATCTTCTCATCGCATGGAGTGGCTCTGAAAAGCACCAGAATTAGGCCCAACACGCTTGAGGACGTATTCTTGAAGCTCACGGGCAGATCGCTGAGAGACACATGAGAGCCCTGTCAATTGCACTGACAATCGTAAAGAGGATGAAGAGGGACTTCTTCACACCCTTCTTTGCGATAATCTTCCCTGCCTTTTTCCTTTTCGTGTTTGCCATGGCCTTTGGAAGGAGCGGCCCCCTCGGGAATCAAAGATTCGACATCGCCGTCATAAACAGAGACGAAGGAGTCACCGCGAATTTCGGAGCCGGCCTCGACACTCTGCGTCTCGGCGCCATACTGCTTGATGTTCTGGAATCCCTGTCTTATTCCCCTTCTTCCAACTGGATTCGCTCCGACTCGACGCTGGCACCTCTCCTCGACGCCGATTCGCTCCGCGCTCGGGAACGGACCCCGAGCTCCAAGAGAAGCACGGAAAACGCCGTCTTCAACGTCGCCGACACTCTGACGGAGGAGACTGCGGTGAAGAAAGTCTCGTCGGGCGATTTGGATGCCGTGCTCATCATTCCTCTGGGCTTTTCCAAAGCCGCAATGGCAACGGCAATGGAAAACGTGATGGAGAAGATGTTCTCCGGCGCCGTGGACAAGCTATCAAGCGCCGACTCGGGACTTTTCAGACAGAAACCCACCGCGTCGGACATCCAGGAAATGATAGACGGCATCTCGAGAAAAATTGCAGAGAAACAAAAGAAGGGGGGCGTGTCCCTGAGCTCGGTGTCCCTTCCCTCGAGAAAGGCGCCGCCGGTGGCTCTCATACTCGCGGGCGATCCTTCGAGATTGAGTTTTTCGATGGCCTCCGTGGTTGTAAACGGCGTGGTCGACGAATTCCTGAAGAAAATTTCCCAAACAAGCCTGGAAAGAGCGATGGACTTCTCTCCGATCGAGATCACTCCTCCGCGGGAGCTCGTCTCGCTCAAGAGCTCCAACATAGCCGTCGAAGGCAGGACGTTTTTCGACTATCAGGTTCCCGGCGTGATAGTGTTCGCGCTGTTGATGCTGGTGTCGCTGATGGCAGTCAATTTCTCCTCGGATGCAGCGCACGGTCACCTCGAAAGACTGCGGCTCACAAGAATGAGCGCGTTCGACTACTTCCTGGGCAACATGATGCCCTGGGCGATACTTGCAATTGTCCAGCTGTTTCTTCTCTTCGGGGCGGGAAGACTGCTCGGATATCACGGCAGGGGAAACATTCTGAGCGCAATTGGAATCGTGGTGCTCACGAGCCTTTCGTCAATCTCTCTGGCTCTCATCATCGCCAGCGTCGCAAAAAACGAAAAACAGGCGTCTGCGGTGTCAACGTTGATAGCCGTGCCGCTGAGCTTCTTGAGCGGAGCCTTCTTCCCGATTGGCGACGTCGTGATCGCGAAAAATGTGTTCGGGAAGCCCTTCGGAATCATGGAGCTCTCGCCGTGGACTCACGGAACGAAGGCACTCGTGGGCGTACTGACATTCGGCAAGAGTGCGCACGAGGTGCTCTGGCACGTGGCCTGGCAGGTAGCGCTCACGTTTGTGCTATTCCTGATCGGTATCTCTCTCTTCTCGAAACGCCGGCTTGAGGCGTAGTGTTCCCGGCGACACCTTCAATAACACTTGCCCCCGGCGTCACATTCACTCTAGTAGCACTTCTTCGGGCACGTCTTCGAGCAATCCGCGGTTCGGTCTTTCTTCTTGCCTGTACTCTCTGGCGCCTTGCCTGAGCCTTTGTCTTTGGCCTTTTCGCCCGAATAACCAGCCGGAGGCTTTCCCAATTTGCCCGGAGGCATCTTGACCTTCTCGGCCACGATCCTCCATCTCGCGCCTGTCGCACGAGTCGCAATCACGTCCCGAAGCGGAGCGCCCGAATTAGCGCAGACATTGACCCCGATCGCTATCTCGCCAAAACCGTAACCCTTTTCGTTAAGCAGTGCCAGACCTTCGCTGTCGCGGATCCCGTAGTAATCGGCCAGACATTGTGCGAGCACGTATCTCTTGAAAAGCAGGTCCTTGCCCTTTGCTTTTTCCATTGCGGCAGGACGAACCCCGAGCTTCCGGGCAATCCCGTTCCAGTCCAATCCCTTTCTCCTCAGAATCACGATTTCAGAAGGATCCTTCTTTGAGGCCTTGGCCATCTCCAACATCGGGACGATCTCGTCAAAACTGTATCCTCTATCGTACAGGGAATTGACGAAGTCGCCACCAACGTGATAGTGGCCGGAAATGATTGCCACCCAGAGATCATTCACGCTTCCCCTTTCGAGCGGAGAGAGCTCCACCCGCGAAGGCTTCCTGGCCACCTTGTCGCCGAGGGACCAGTCAATATCACCCGCGCTCATGCCGGGAAGAACGACGAGAAACACCAACGCAAAGAGAAGCGGCGACACGACGGAGAGCAGGAACCGTGATGCACGCGGAGCACTCGCGGTTCCGAACGTACTTGTCGGGAACTGTGCAGCCGGACGCTGCTCAACAGAAATTCCTGAGGTTCTCATCTGGCTCACCTCCATGATTACCTTGCCGGCAAAGACAAATTCACAATGCGACTATACGATTCTAGCAAGTATGAAGCCGACTGCAACCAATATTCCGGTGAACGCGTGGATCAGAATCGTGGCGGCGTTGGCCGGGGCCAACTTCTTGGAGTCGGAATAGTTGAGGATGGCCACATTCATGGCTCTCATGGCCAGAGGAAGAGTGACAAGACCCAGCAGGCAGTAAGCAGGGACGGCGTGTGCGATCACCGGAATCAAGATGGAAAGATAAGCAGCGAGTGTCAGTGTGAGATAACCCCAGACCGCCTTTTCTTTTCCGAGCCTCGCGACCACGTGATTTTTCCCCACCGCCCTATCTGCGGCAAGGTCGGGAAATTCGTTTATGTAAAGGACGTCCGCGATGAGTATCGCGACCGGCAAAGAGGCCAAGAAGGCGCCCTGAGAGAACTGGCGCACCTGAACGTAATAGGAGCCAAGAGTCATGAGAATTCCAAAATTGATCCCAACCACAAGCTCCCCGATCCCGCGCGCCGCCAGGTTAACGGGGGGCGCGGTGTAGAAGAAACCGCAGAAGGCACCGATCATGCCGAGGACCAGAATGGCGGGTCCCCTCGTCACGGTAAGGTAGAGCCCAATCAGGCCGCCGATGGCAAAAAGGACGATGGCTTCCGTGAGAACCGTTCTCGGATTCAGAAGTCCCTTCTGAATGAGACGACTTCCTCCAGTAAACGGTCTTACGAAGTCCACGTTTATTTCGTCATTGCCACTTTTGTGATCGAAGTAGTCGTTCGCCACATTAGTGCCGGCGTGAAGACAGACGCCGGCAACGAGCGTGAGCAAGAAGGGAAAGAGCTCGAAATGACCCGTGTACGACCAGGCCACCGCAGCGCCAAGGATCACGGGCACCATCGAGGCCGTAAAGAAAGGAGCCCTGAGTTCTTCCAGGAGCAAAAGGAACTTCTTCAAAGTGATCCTCCGGGAAAACGGGAGTTCTCGGGCGACGAGGGCAGATTGTCTCACAATAAACGGAGCCGGGGAAGGGTAACCTTCAGAAACGGCGACGATGGAGGTCGAACTGAAGCCTCGCCTGCGTTCCTTTGCCGCAGCTCGTCCCTGCGGGGCTACCCTTTCAAACCCCGGCCTCTGAGCTCGAGTTTGACACAGTTTTGTACCCCGGCGGCAATCTTATTACTAAGCACAAATTTGTCAATAATCAAAATCTGGCGGGCCGCGACGGACTGAGGGCCGTCAACACGAAGTGGGGACGAGGTCGCACTTGCGCCGCGGAAAGGAGCCGTCCGCGATCTTACCTGCGTGATCCGTGAGTCTTCTCTCGCGTCCTGAATATCGTCACTGACAGGAGAACGCACAGGAGAGCAAAGATGACGACCGAAAGGACGTCCTCCCCTACCCCGCCTGACTCGGGCCTCCTGAGCGCAAGCCTTGAGATGAGAGGGATTGTCTCTCCGCTTGCAAGTGTCACAGGAATCACTGTCAGGGCCGCGATCACGATTCCCATCAGCGCGTCACCTGCAATCAAACCCGAGCTGTAGAGCATCCCCGTCTCTTGCCGGAGCTTGAGAAGCTCTCCCTTGCTAAACCTGGAGACTGCCAGGGCGATGATGCCTCCAAAGATGATGGGCGAGGACGTCGAAATAGGCAGATACAGGCCTATCGCAAACGGCAGGGCAGGCACCCCCAAGAGCTCCACCACCACACCTATCGCCGCTCCCATCGTCAAGAGCCCCCAGGGCAACTGTCCCCCCATGACGCCCCGCACGAGATCTGCCATGAGCCGAGCCTGAGGAGCGGACAGCTCCTTCGAACCCAACCCGTAGGCCTTGTGCAAGAGTGCAAGAACCCAGCCCGTGCAGATGGCCGTGGGCAGCATTCCGATTATCTCCGCCCACTGCTGTTTCTTCGGAGTTGCGCCGACCAGAGCCCCCGTCTTGAGGTCCTGCGCCATATCACCGGAAAGACATATGGCTATGCAGACAATCGCACCGACCGTCACCGCGGCCGCCATCCCCGATGCACCGGTCCTGCCCATGGCGACGAACACCAGACTTGTGAAGAGTAGCGCGGTAATGGTCATCCCCGAAACCGGCTGGGAGGTCGAGCCTATGAGCCCGACCATCCGTGCGGAAACCGTCACGAAGAAGAAAGACATGACCACTGCGATGATCGTTCCCACTCCGCCTATGCCGAATTGGGGCAGAAAGAAGATGAGGGCGACGGTAATCACGGACAGCACCGCCACGATGGGCAGGGGCATGTCCTGTTCGGTTCTGAGAGCCCTCCCTTTGAGACCGGTCTCGGAAAGACCGGACAGACTGTGACGCGCCGACGAAACCACGGTCGGAATTGCCGTCACCAGACTTATCAGACCCCCTATCGCAACTCCACCCGCGCCGATGTACCTGACGTAGTTGTTCCAGATGTCGTCCGAACTCATGAGCCCGATCGGAATCGTACCGGGATAGAGGATGGAGCCGGACTTGCCACCGACGAGGTCAAACAGAGGAATGAGGACCAGCCAGCCGAGGAGGCCGCCCGACAGCATGGTGGCGGCTATCCTTGGGCCGATCAGATATCCGACGGCGAGAAGTATAGGAGAGAGCTCGAACGATATCGCAGCTTTGTGAAGCCTGGCGGAGCTCCAGCCGGGTGTGTCTCGCCAGAGCTTCAGTCCAGCCATTGCCAACCTGTAAGCTCCACCAACGACAATCCCGTAGAACACGTGCCGCGCTTTCACGCCACCCTCTTCTCCGACGATGAGAACGTTTGCGCACGCCGTTCCTTCTGGAAAAGGAAGGGTCTTGTGTTCTCTCACCATCAGGTACTGCCTGAGAGGAATCATGAGGAGGATGCCGAGCAGGCTTCCCATCACGCCCATCAGGAAGATGTCGAGGTTCGAGAGCTCCATTCCCAAGAAAACCAGAGCAGGGATCGTGAATATCACCCCTGCTGCAAGAGACTCACCCGTCGAACCCAAAGTCTGGACTATGTTGTTTTCGAGTATCGTCCCCCTCTTGAAGATCCCGCGCAGTATCGCCATCGACATCACTGCCGCCGGAATGGAAGCGCTCACCGTGAGACCGGTCTTGAGTCCGAGAAAGGAATTCGCCGCCCCGAACACGATGCCGAGGATCGTGCCGAGAACCATCGCCCTCAACGTGAATTCGGGAACGCTACTTGAGGCGGGCACGTAGGGGATCAGATCCTCGGACCGGGTCGACAACGTCGCGGGAGACCCTCTTGATCCTTCTGGTTGCCCATCATCTTTCTGCACGTTCTTTCTCTCCGTAACTTCTCTTGTTCCAAGCGCGGTCGCGACCCAAACGGCGATTCTATTGCACCCAACGCGAGCTGTCAAACAATGCATAATGTCTGCAAATAATGTACAATCGCTGGAAATTCGAATTCATCCGGCACAGATCCGTTGGGAGGGAAAACATGAAAAACCGACTGAGAGCAGCAGCGCACAGGGACCGTTTTTTCGCTCACAAATTGGCTGCGTTCAGTTTCGCGCTGGTTGTCATGTCTTCGATTTTCTGGCTGGCACAAGCCTATGGTTGCGATACCCCGACCGCAAGAAGCGAGCGCGTATCGCGAAAACAGTCTCATTCGCGGCCGGATACTTCGGAGATCCTGTCGGACATCAAGTCTCTCGCGAGCGACAAACTGGAGGGCAGAGGGACGGGGCAGAGGGGAGGAGAGCTGGCGGCAAGTTTCATAGCGGACGAGTTCAAGAAGACGGGGCTTAGGCCCGCGGGTGGCCCGAAGAGCTATTTCCAATTCTTTGACGCCACCGTCGGCGTGCACATGGGAAAAGACAACTCGCTCAAGGTGGCCTTTCCTCAAGGAGAGAGCACTTATGTCGCCGACAGAGACTTCATTCCCTTCAGCTTTTCGAGCGTGGGAATCGCGTCCGGCCCCGTGACTCTTGCCGGATACGGTATAAGCTCGGAACACTATGGCTACGACGACTACTCGAAGGAAAGCCCGCAGGGGAAAATCGTCCTTGTGATGAGACACGAGCCGCAGGAACAGGACGAGAAGAGCGTTTTTGCCGGAAAAGAGCTCACCCATTACTCTGATCTCCGCTACAAGGCTACAAACGCCAGAGAGCACGGTGCGTCCGCAATAATCATCACGGCAGACCCGCTGAATCATCCGGACGAAGAGGACGAACTGTTACCTCTTCAATCACTCGAGGGACTCGGAGACTGCGGAATCCCGGCGATCCAGGTCAAAGAGAGAGTCGCCGAGGCAATACTGCGCGCGGGAGATTTCAACTTGGAAGATCTCCAACGCAGGATCGACAGCCTGCTTGTGCCCGTCACCATTCAAGTACCTTCGGCGGACGTCTCTCTGCGTGTAGATCTCGTGAAGGAAAAGAAGAAGGTGGCCAATGTTGTCGGCGTCATCGAGCCATCTCGCGGCAACCCGACCGAATACGTGGTCGTCGGTGCGCACTATGATCACCTGGGAACATCAAGTCAGTTTTCTCTCTCGGGAACGAAAGGCGTCCACAATGGTGCCGACGACAACGCTTCCGGGGTCGCGGCGATGCTTGAGCTCGCCAGGATATTTTCAGCCAAGAGGGACTCTCTCAAGCGAGGAATAGTCTTCGTGGGATTCGTCGGAGAGGAGATCGGCGTCCTGGGTTCGACGTTCTACGCAAGCAACCCCGTTGTGCCTCTAGACAAGACGGCGCTGATGCTCAATCTCGATATGGTCGGAAGGATGAGAGACCACAAACTCTACGCGGCCGGCACTGGAAGCTCCCCCATCCTCAAGGGACTTCTCGCGAGGGCCAACGAAAAGCTGAATCTACAGATCGCAAGCACGGAAAGCGGGTTCGGTGGAAGCGACCACTTCACATTTTACGCTCACAATGTGCCCGTCCTTTTCTTCTTCACCGGGGCTCACGAGGACTATCACAAAGTCACCGACGATTGGGGCAAGATAAACGTCGACGGCATCGCTTCCGTCGTCAGACTGTCGGCACACGTGCTCTCAGAGATTGTTTTTTCCGAAACGCCGGTGCCTTTCACGCGAGCGGCTGCCGATACTGCAGGCCCTCCCGGTGGAGAGGGCTACGGGGCCGGCCGCGGAGCCTACTTCGGGATCGTGCCGGATTTCGGAGGAGAGCCCGACAAGGGCGCAAAGATTTCCGGAGTGAGCGAAGGAAGCCCTGCTGAAGAAGCGGGACTCAAAGCGGGTGACGTTATCGTGCAGTTCGCCGGAAAAACGATCACAGGTCTATACGACCTCAGCTTCGCGCTCAAGGAAGAGAAACCTGGAGACGAAGTGGAAGTGATCGTCGTAAGGGACGGTGCGAGGATTACGTTCAAGGCTCGACTCGGGAAGAGAGGAGCAAAATAGAGAGCCGGCAGGGTTCGCTCACCCGCGAGCGACTCCCCACACCGAGCCCTCCGTGAGTGCTAGAGTCGACCTACTGAACAAACAGGCTGTGAGGAATGGCGTGAGCCACGATTGTCAGGAAGATTCCGATCAAGCTGAGACCCACAAAGACGCTTCCTGAGACTTTGCCTGTGCGCGGGGCGTACTCCCCTCTCTGCGGTTTCCAGCCGATCGACAGAAGAATCAACCAGTAGAGAACAATGACAAGGGACTTGTTATCAGTGATGTCGGTCCCTATCGGAAAGCCGGTCCAGCCGACTCCAAACGTGGTCTTGGCAATAGAAATTCCCAGCGGAAGCACCGTGATCGTGAAGAGGAGCCAGCCGGCGAAAAAGCTCCGGTAAGCCGACGAGAGCCCGCGACCCGAGAATATGTACGATAGAGAAAAGCGCAGGCCATGAATCATGAGAATCATCGCACCGATTATGAGGCCGACGTGGAGAAGCAAGAGTGGTCGAAAAGGCCTGCCTTCGTACGTTACGTAGAATAGCTTTTCTCTGCCGTGGGCAAAGACTCTGTCCAAGGAAGAGGGCCTGGGCTTGATGTCCACCTTGTTGCCCTGCGAATCTTCGACTCTAAGAAAGTAGAAGGATCTCTCTCCCCTTTCCAGAGACGGCAGGGGAAATGAGAACTTGTTGCTCCCCGTGATCTGCTGAAGTTTTCCTGCGACGTAGCCCTTGCCCGACCTCCTGTAGAACACGGTCACGTCGACGGAACCCCCACGCGTACTCCAGAAACTCCCTTCCACGTAGTGCTTCTGGCCACTGGGTTCGTCGTAATCGGGAACGAAGACATAGTTGACGGGCTTTGAGGGCCCAACGGCCCTGTACATTTCCGGAGTCATCACACCGTTGAGCATCAGGAAGAGTCCTAGGCCAACGAGGGCTATCGTTGCAATGGTGGGAACTCGTTCTCTCATTTGTGTTCACCTTTGCGAATTGGGCCAAGTGGCAAAGCGCGCAAGAACGAAGGGTTGCGTGCACTCCCGCACAAACTCACGAGCTCACAAACCCATAAGCTCGTCGGCCTTTCTAACGGCCTCGACTGCGTTCGGAGCGTAGCGTGCGCCTATTGATCTTGCAAAGGCCTCGTTGACGGGTGCTCCGCCGACGAGTGCGTTTGCCTTGATTCCCCTCTGGACGAGAAGCTGGGCAACTTCTCCCATCCTGGGCATGGTTGTGGTGAGAAGTGCGCTCATCGCCACGATGTCGGCCTTCAGCTCCTGAGTCTTGGCCACAACTTCTTCACAGGGCACGCTCTTTCCGAGGTCGACGACCTCGTATCCGCGTGTTGCCAGCATCATCGAGACAAGATTCTTCCCGATGTCGTGGACGTCCCCCTCCACCGTCGCGATCACTATCTTTCCGCGAAACCTCCGCGAAACCTCCTGACGAGAACTCAGAAAGGCGAATATGCCTTGCGCCGCTTCGCCCGCGAGAACGACGTGGGGAAGGAAGAGCTCACCTTTCTCGAATCTCTCCCCGATCTCTCGCATCGCGGGGACGAGAACATCCTCGATAAGCTCGGTCACGCTCCTGCCTCCGGCGAGGATGCGCTCTGCGGCGTCTATCGCCTCCTCTTTCTCGCCTTCCAGAAGACTCCGCTTGAGAGCTTCCTCGGCGGTCCTCTTCTCTCTCAAGCTGCCATCTTCACGGCCGGTCCCGAGCACATCCCCCACGAGATCCCCCTCGCCTCCGCCGACGGCTCGATCGTCCTGTCTGCGCGCTCGCCTATGACCCTGCATTCTCACCTGCGAGAGACCGAGCGACCCGCCCGAACTCACACTCTCCGTGCGACGAGCAAGACTCGTGGCATATCTTCTTCCCAATTTGTCGTCACGCACGAGGGCCGATGAAGCCAGGATCGTTTCTCGAATGTTCTCATCCAGCGGATTCAGGAACGCGGCATCAAGGCCTGCCTCCATGGCCATCGCAAGAAAAGACGCATTGAGGAGACTCCTCTCAGGCATGCCGTGTGAGACATTGCTCACGCCAAGCACGCTGGTCCAGCCTCTCTCGTGGATAATCCTCACGGCATCGAGAGTCTCTCGGATGTCTTTCCCTCCCGTCGCGAGAGTCACAACTGCGGGGTCGAAAAATATGTCCTCTTCTGTGAGGCCGTGCTTCTCGGCCTCCCGCAGTATGAGTTCCAAAATCTCGATTTTGCTCCGGCAGTCCTCGGCCACACCCTTCTCCCCCACGGCCAGCGCCACAATCGCACAACCGTAGCGTCCGGCCATGCGAAGAAGGACGTCCAGCTTCCTCTCGTCTTTCGGAACGGAATTGATGACGCATCGACCGGGAAGCCTCTTCAAGGCTTCTTCGATGGCCTCCGGGTTCGAGCTGTCCACAAAGACGGGAAGTTCCGTCGTCTTTTCGAGAGCTTCGGCGACCTTTGCCATGAGCACAACTTCATCGGTCTGCGCGATCGACACATTGACGTCAAGGCACTGGGCACCTCCGTCTGCCTGGTGCACCGCCTCGTCGCGAAGGAGTCTCGTGACGCCCTGCTTAAGCTCGCTCGAGAGTTCCGGTCTCCGGCTCGGGTTGATGCGCTCTCCGATCATCACAAACGGTCTGGATGGACCCGCGATGACCCAGTTCGTCCTCGAGCAAACCTTGACGCCCTTCTCGACACTTCTAGTCCGAGGTTTCATGCCGGAGACGGCGTCGGAGATCGCCCGTGTGTGGTCCGGAGTAGAACCACAACAGCTACCGACTACGGACGCCCCGGCTTCGACCAGCCTGACCGCGCATTCAGCCATGCGCTGAGGAGGGGCAGAGTAGATGGCCCGCCCGTCCTTGAGTTCGGGCAGTCCGGCGTTGGGTTGAGCAACGAGTGGAAGAGACGTGAACGGCGCAAGTTTTTCGATCACCGGCACCATGTCTTCGGGCCCCGTGCCGCAATTGGCGCCTATCGCGTCTGCACGCAGGGCGGAGATGCAAACGGCGGCCGCCTCGGGGGAGGTTCCCGCAACCGTCCTCCCGTCGGAGCCGAAGGACATCTGCGCAATGACGGGTAAATCACATACTTCGCGCACGACGGTGAGTAGTGCTTTCAATTCCTTGACGTCCGAGAAGGTTTCGAGAACGAGCCCGTGGACACCTGCCTCGACAAGGCAGACCACTTGCTCTCTGTATATCTCTTGTGCCTCCTCGAAGCTCAGCTTCCCGAGAGGCGCGATGAATTCTCCGAGAGGACCGATGGAACCGAAGATCCACGCCTTTCCCTCGGAGGCCTTGAGAGCAAGCTCCACAGCTTTCCGGTTCACTCTCTGCAGATCCAGCTTCCATTGAGCGAGTCTCGCCCGATTAGCGTTGAAGGAATTCGTCGTGAGGATTCTCGCGCCGGCCTTACGGTAGAGTCGATGCATCTCTTCCACTTTTTCCGGATGCGAGAGATTCCACTCCTCGGAGGGGGTGCCGCGCGAAAGGCCCTGCGCCATGAGGAAACTGCCTACGGCACCGTCGCAAACAACAATCTCGCTCTTCAGGGTTTCTAAGAATGGTTTCATCGGGTTACCCACATCGTTTGGTCTCGCGTACGTTCCGCGCCGTCACTCATTGCGCCTTCGTCCTCGAGAGTTTGGCCCTATCGATCACTTCGCCCACAACATCATATCTTCTGAGCGGCGCCATTATGCAGACGCCCGAGGCAACCTCGGAGAGTTCCTCCAGGAGTCGAGCCGCGATGGAAATCCCAACACTCCTCGATTCCCCTTCCCCCGCGCTCTTCATGCTCAGTCTCATTGACTCAGGGATTGTGATTCCGGGCACCTCGTAATGGAGAAACTCCGCCTGTCTTGAACTGACGAGGGGAAGAAGCCCCGCGAAGACCGGAACTGTTCCAAGGTCGGCCTTCTTGAGAAAGCGGCGAAACTTGTCCACGTCATAGACCGGCTGAGTCACAACGAAATTCGCGCCGGATCTGATCTTCTCTCTCAGTCTCTTGAGCTCCCCCTCGACGTCTTCGCTCCAAGGGCTTGCCGCGACCCCTATCCAGAAGCCGGTAGAGGAAGAGAGCTTGTTGCCGAGGTAGTCGACGCCGCCGTTCAGTTTGTTGATGATTTCGACAAGCCCGCGCGAGTTCACTTCGTACACGCCGGTGGCGAAGGGGTAATCGCCGACACTCGGGGGGTCACCCGTGAGCGCGAGTATATTGACAAGGCCGAGGGCATACACGCTGAGAAGATCTGCCTGAAGGCCGAGGATGTTCCTGTCTCTACAAGTGAAGTGGAGAATCACGTCCATCCCGAGCTCCGACTTGATCCTGTACCCCAATGCCACGGGACTCATCCGTACCCTTGCCATCGGACTTTCTGAAATCGAGACGGCATCCACTCCGGCCTGCTTGAGCGCCTTCGCGGAAGAAATGTCGCCGGAAAGCTCCGTGCCCTTTGGCGGAGACAGTTCGACAACGATTGTGAACTTGTGTGAGACCAGCTCCTTGAGCGGCGTCGTGATAGAAGGCGGCGAGGCAGTCCGAGCGGCCTTTTCCAGCTTGACCCCTTCCCGCCTGTGCGCAGTTATCTTTTTCCCCGCAATGCGCGACGAGAGCGCCGCTATGTGTTCCGGGGTTGTGCCGCAGCAGCCACCGACGATTCCCACACCGAGATTGAGCAGTTCCTCGGCGCAACCGGCAAAATAGTCGGGGTTGTGCGGGTAAGCAAACTTTCCGCGAGTGTATCTTGCGAGACCGGCGTTGGGCATCGCAGAAATGAAGACGTCTCTCCTGCCGGCCATCCTCCGGACGACTTCAATCGTCGCCTGGGGCCCCTGGCCGCAATTTACACCTACAACGGGAGCTCCCGCGTCCGCCAGTTCGACTACGGCCTGCGCGACCGAGGTGCCGGTTATCGTTCTGTCCTCTTCCACAAACGACATCTGGACGACGACGGGGACTTTGCCGATCTTCAATGCCTGCTCAAGTGCAATCTTCGCTTCTTCCAGGTCAGACATCGTCTCGAGAACAACGACGTCCACGCCTCCTTCGACCAGGGCGCTGATTTGCTCTCCGTAGATTGCCGCGAGCTCTTCTCTGGACAGAGCCTCGGCCGTGTCGAGGGGGCGCGAGACCGGCCCGACGGAGCCGGCGACAAAGCACTGCGGGCATGCTTCTCGAGCGATTCGAGCACCAGCCAAGTTTATCTCGAACGCCCTCGCCCCCAGGTCGTAGTACTTTGAGAGAACAAACCTGTTTGCGCCGAACGTGTTTGTCTCGATAAGCTCAGCGCCTGCGTCGGCATACTCCCGATGGATCGCCTTTATCATGGCTGGACTCGACAGATTCAACTCGTCGTAGCAATGCCCCCTGGGCACTCCCCGAGCGTAGAGCAACGTCCCCATCGCGCCGTCCGCGATGACTACGGTGCCGCTCCTGAGCCTCTCCAGCAAATCCCTCTTCACGCATGCCTCTCACGATGCAGACTGTTCATCACGCATCGAGACGTTATTGTTCGATTTGGCGACACATCACAGGCCGAGAACCGCGGAGTAGCCTTCCATGTCCATAAAGCCGTGCCCGCTGATGTTGAAGGCTATGACCTTTTCCTCCCCGGTCTTCTTGCACTCGAGGGCCTCATCAATGGCGCACGCGATGCTGTAGGCGGACTCGGGAGCGGGCAAGAAGCCCTCGTTCCTGACGAAGGTCCTCGCCCTCTCAAAAACGTGTTGCTCGTCGGCAGGATACGCAACCGTGTCTATGTAGCCTTTGTTTCGAAGATAGCTGATTATCGGCGAGCAACCATGATAGCGAAGCCCGTCGCCCCTTATGGGTTGCATCCGGACCTGGTGCCCGAGAGTATACATTTTTAGAAGCGGCGTCATCTCGGCGTGATCTGCAAAGTCGTACCTGTACTCGCCTTGAAGGTTGGGCGCTGCCTTGCTCTGGGCCGCGATGAAGCGGATCTTCTTTCCTTTTGTGAGAACGTCTCCGGCAAACGGAAGCGCAAATCCTCCGAAATTGCTCCCCCCACCGAGACAGGATATGACGATGTCGGGATAATCGTTGGCCATCGCGAACTGCTTCTGCGTCTCGAGGCCGATCACGGTCTGATGAAGCAGAACGTGATTCAGCACCGAGCCCAGGCAGTATATGGCCTTCTTGTCTCGCCTGGCGTCCTCGAGCCCCTCCGATATGGCTATCCCAAGGGATCCCGGGTGGTTGGCATCTTGTCCGAAAAGCTTCCTACCGAAATCGGTCTTGTCGCTTGGAGAAGCGTAGACTTCCGCGCCCAGGAGATGTATGAGGCTCTTCCTGGCACTCTTCCAGTTGTAGACTGCTCTGACCCAATAGACGGTGCACCGCAGACCCGCGAGGCTCGCCGCGTACGCCAGCGCTGTTCCCCACTGGCCGGCGCCCGTCTCGGTGGTCAACCGCTCGTAGCCTGCCTCTCTCGCATAGAAAGCCTGTGCCAGTGCGGTGTTGACCTTGTGACTCCCCGTCGGGCTGTAGAACTCGGCTTTGTAGTAGAGACGAGCAGGCGTGCCGAGGTGCTTCTCGAGGGAAAGCGCCCTGAAGAGCTGTCTCGGCCTGCCAGCCTGCGCATACAAAGAAAGGAGTTCGTGCGGGATGTCTATCCAGCGCTCCGTGGACATCTCCTGCTTCAAGCACTCTGCGAGAAGCATCTCCGGAAGCGCGCGGAGTCTTGATTCGCCGCTTTCAGGATCCTTTGGTGGCGGAAAGTCACCCGGCAGGTCGGCCAAGATGTTGTACCACTTGGTTGGCATGTCTTCGACCGGAAGTGCGTACTGTCTCACAATGTTCTTCGCGACTTTTACGGGACGAGCCGGCTTCGTCATCGTTTTCCTTGTGACCTTGCCTTTCTTCGTCTTCTTCTTGTCGGTCTTCTTGCCTCTCACAGCTTTCTTGGCTCTCGTGGTCCTGCCCTTATTCACACTGCGCGCACGTTTCTTTGCAGCCATTTGGTTTCCTCCTGGGATGGCCGGATAGTCTACTCGACGGCTCTATCTCACTGTTCAAACAGCCTCCGCGTATTCACACAGTTTCTATCACACGACCTCTGGATAATCAAGGCTCTCGTCTTCTCCGTCCCGCTCTTCTTAGAAAATCTCTTTCTTCGTTAGTGAGACTGTCGATTCCGTCCCTGCTTATCTTGTCAAGTATGGCGTCAACTCTCTCTCTTTCCTTTGCCTCCTCTTCGTCGCGAAACTTCAGTACCTTCAACTTCCTTTGCCGGGTGCTCCTCGCCAACACGCGGCGGATTCCGTGTCCGAACGTTTCCTTCTTGAGATAGACGTAGCCGAACAACAACCCCCCCAGATGAGCGAATCTCGCGATTCCGTCGGCCCCGGGAGTCGCGACGGCCAACAGTTCGATCGCTCCGAGTATCAGAACAAGGTACTTCGCCTTTATGGGAAACAGAAAGTACAGATATATGTACCTGTCCGGGTACGTCATGCCGTACGCGAGGAGAAGTCCGAATATCGCACCCGACGCGCCGATCGTCGGCACGGACGAAGGAAACATGAAAACACAGTTTGTGATTCCTGCGCCGATCCCCGTCACGAAATAGTACTTCAAGAACTCGGAAGAGCCCCAGTAGTTCTCTATCTCGCGGCCGAACATCCAGAGGACAAGCATGTTGAAAAACAGGTGGAAAAAGCCGCCGTGAAGGAACATGTAGGTCACAAACTGCCAAAGCCAGAATTTTCCTACCGCGAGCGACGGCACAAGACCGAGATAGCCGAGAAAGCGATTGAGGAAGAGAATCTGAAGGACAAACACCACAACGTTGATGATCACCAGCTTCGTGGTCACCGAGGCGGTTCGACCGCCAAAGAGGACGGATCTTGTGGAATAGTATGACAACGCGCTACCACCCTTCTCAAAAGGACGTAATCGAAAGACTAAGTCTAACCGATTCGGCAGAAGGGTACAACGCGATTTGCGGGAGGAAACTGCCGCTTGTTCGCGGCGCGGTCCCGGGACACAGGAATTAGGGCGTTCCCATGTCCCCGGTACGTGGGAAAAAATGATGGTTGACAATTATGTTAGGCCGGGGTAGTATCGTTCCGATAACTGTAGTCAGGGGTTGCTCGCAGCCGCGAGAGCTTTTCCGGACCCAAAGACTACGTGCGTCTCAAGAGATTTTTTCACACGAAATGGCTAGTAACTATTGGAGGTGGCAAGGAAAATCGATCGATTCATCTGAAACACGTTTCTGAACACAGTTCTGAATGCAATTCTCTGGAGAGTAGTAATGTTGCCATTTGATCGGTTCAAATTGCTATTTTGCTTCTCCCTCCGAGACATACATTATTGAACTGAAGAGACACTCAAGAACAGGAGACTAGAATGCAAGGTAGCAAACTTTATGTAGGGAATCTCGGTTACACCGTAACCAATAGTGAACTTGAACAGCTGTTTGCCACTTACGGTACAGTGAAGCAAGTCAACGTCATCGAAGGCAAGGGATTTGGATTCGTCGAGATGTCCAGCGTCGCCGACGCCGAGAAGGCGAAGGAAGCTCTGGATTCCACCGAGTTCAAGGGCCGCAATCTGAAGGTTGACGAGGCGAAGCCGCCGAAGCCTAGGGAGTCGAGAGGCTATTCGCGATACTAGAGTCGATTGGAGATAATTCCTAGCCAGCACCAGTAGGCTAGCCATTTTCGTGTGATAATCGATGAGGGGGAGATCAAGAGATTTCCCCCGATTCGTTTTCAGGCCCGGCTTAGCTAACCATAAGGTGCACAAGGCCGTATGCAGTAACAATCAAGCAAAGCAGAATTCGTTCAAAGCGCGTAGGTCTCGTCGTGCCACCGTACAGAGAAATCAGATTGATGTGTCCTCGTTCTTCGTATAGCATAGCTCCATCAGACATGGAGAAATCGCGAAATCGCTCAGACTCGAGTGGAGATGGACATGGCTAGCAGCAATTATTCCGTCGTGGTTGGAACTGGCAGTTACATCCCTCCAAGAAGGGTGCTCAACAACGATTTTCTGCAGCATCAATTTTGTGACTCGCAAGGGATATTGCTCGACCGACCCAACGAGGAGATTGTAAGAAAGTTTGAACAGATCACCGGTATCACCGAGCGAAGGTACGCTACGGACGACCTGGTCACTTCCGACATTGCTCTGTATGCAGCGGTGGACGCCCTCGGATCATCAGGAATCGACAAGGAAACCCTGGACTACATTATTCTGGCTCACAATTTCGGGGATGTGAGGGCGAACAACAGAAGAACCGATCTCGTCCCAAGTCTTGCCGCACGTGTGAAGCAGAAACTGGAAATCCGAAACCCCAAGACGGTGGCTTACGATCTGCCTTTTGGCTGCCCCGGCTGGCTCCAGGGGATGATTCAGTCCGATTATTATCTGAAGTCCGGTGATGCAAAGAGAATTCTCGTGATAGGAGCGGAGATTCTTTCGAGGGTCTCGGACCCTCACGACATAGATAGCATGATATACGCTGACGGAGCGGGAGCAACAATCCTGGAGGCAACGCAGAGTAGCGAACCCGTTGGAATACTCTCTCATGCTGCGAGATCCGATACCCATCACGCGTATCTGCTTTACATGGGCGGGTCAAACAAGCGCGACGGTGGAGGTAACGAGTTGTTCTTGAAGATGCATGGTCACAAGCTGTACGAGTACGCTCTGGGAACGGTGCCCGGAGTCGTGAAGGAGAGCCTCGACAAAGCAGGGTTATCGTTGAGCAACGTAAGTAAGGTTCTGTTACACCAGGCGAATGCGAAGATGGATGAAGCGATCTTGAAGCGTCTGTTCAGATTGTATGGAGAGGAGAGGGTCGCGCATCATATTATGCCCATGACAATATCCTGGCTTGGAAACAGCTCTGTGGCCACCATGCCCACGTTGCTCGATCTACTGCTCAAGGGAAGGATTGAAGACCATGGATTGGCAAGGGGAGACAACGTCGTCTTTGCGGCCGTCGGAGCAGGTATGAACATAAACTCGCTTGTGTACAGAATGCCATGATGCCAGTCGATAAGATCGGGTAGGTGCGCCTACCCGACTGCGAGCCCGATTCCCACAACCAGCAGCGCCGCCGCGAAAAGCCTTATGATGAGCGCGCTCTTGAGCCTCCGCGACAAAGCCGCGCCCACTTGCGCGCCGACAATCGCACCCACGCCAATGAAAACACCCGCGGAGTAGACGGTGTGCTGATAAAATCCGTGGAAAGCCACTCCTGCCAGCGACGAGATCAGTAGCACAAAAAAGGAAGTGGCCGTGGCCACGTGTGCCGGAAAGCCGAAGAGGTAGACAAGGACTGGCACGTATACGATTCCCCCACCCACGCCAAACAGGGCGGACACGATGCCCGCGAAGAAACTCAGCAACAAACCGGTCTTCATGCTGAAGGCATATTCGTGCACCTTGCCGGACGAATCGACCAGTCGACGTCGCGTCCTACCTGTTCTGTGAGAATCATCCGAACGGGAAGGTCCGGAAGTGCGATCGGGTCTTATCATCAGAAATACGGACGAAGCGACGAGGATGAGGCCGAAGACAATTTTGAAAGGGTCGTTAGTCAAGACTCGCGAGATCTCAACCCCGACCAGAGAACCAGGGACGCTGGCAAGCCCAAAACGCCAGCCCGTGGCTACGTCAATTCGTTTCTGCCTGTAATAGGAAATGTTGCCCGAAGCCGCATTTGCGAAAACCACGACGAGAGAGGTGGCAGCGGCCTGCTGTGGCGAGAATCTCGCTGCGAGCACAAGAGCCGGCACGACAAGAAACCCCCCACCCAGGCCGACTATGGTGCCGTAGCATCCGACCAGAAGCCCAAAGGTAGCGTATTGCCAAAATTGAAACTCAATCATGTTCAGTCAATCTATCAGAAAAACTTTCTTGCACAAGGCATTTGTCGTGAATTATGGTGTGGTGCGGCGTGGGGCGGACCGAGTGCAGGGGCGTCACAGGCAGAGAGCTGGACCGCCATACCGTACAAACGGTTCATCAAGCTGATCGAAGAGTTGTGATTTCTGCGACAACAGAACCGCGACGCGGACTAGCCTGACGTCACGAGGATTTTCTCTATCTTCTCGAGTGCCCAGTCGAGCTCGTCTCTAGTGATTACGAGTGGCGGGGCAAACCTGATCACCTGCCCGTGAGTCTCCTTTGCAAGGATGCCCTCCTGCATGAGAGCCTCGCAGAAACGCCGCGCCGACCCGCTGGACTCCTGCACGTACACCCCTATCAGGAGCCCCCTGCCCCTGATCTCTTTCACGTGGCGTGACTTCATCGCCGCGAGCCTGTCCTTGAAGTACGCACCCAGTTCAGCCGCGTTCTCGGAAAGCCTCTCGTTCAGAATCACATTGATGGAGGCGACTCCCACCGCACAGGCCAGAGGGTTTCCTCCGAAAGTGCTCCCGTGGTCTCCCGGAGTGAACACCCCCATTATTCTGTCCGACGCCAGGATGGCCGAGACAGGATAGCATCCGCCACCCAATGCCTTGCCCACTATCAAGATGTCGGGTTTGACGTTTTCGTATTCGTGACAGAAAAGCCTGCCCGTCCTACCGAGGCCGGTCTGAATCTCGTCGAGCATGAGGAGCACGTTGTGCTTGCGGCAAATCTCCCGCATCCTGGCAAGATAGCCTTCTCTCGGAACGATTATCCCCGCTTCTCCCTGGATGGGCTCGACCAGAAAACCGACGGTGTTGGGGGTAATCGCTTTCTCCAAGGCCTCCGGATCGTCATACGGAATCAACTTGAAACCTGGAGTGAACGGACCGAACCCATCTCGATACTGGGCTTCGGAGGAGAAGCCTATGACCGTGGTCGTCCTTCCGTGAAAATTATTCTCACAAACGACGATCTCGGCTTTCTCCTCAGGAACCCGCTTCACTTTGTAGCCCCACTTCCTCGCCGCCTTGATGGCGGTCTCGACTGCCTCAGCGCCGGTGTTCATTAGGAGTACTTTCTCCTGACCGGAGATTCTGCAGACCAGTTCACAGAAGAGCCCGAACAGATCGTTGTGAAAGGCGCGGGAAGTCAGCGTAAGCTTCCCGGCCTGGTCAACCAGCGCCCCGACTATTCTTGGGTGCCGATGCCCTTGGTTTAGGGCGGAATAAGAACTCAGCATGTCGAGGTACTTCTTACCGTCCGTGTCCCATACCCAGACTCCCTCGGCCCTCGATATCACGACAGGCAGCGGATGATAGTTGTGAGCTGAAAACTTGTTCGCAAGATCAATCAGACGCGAAGTGTCGGTCATCGTCAGAATTCTCCTCTTTTCAGGAACGACACAACCGCACGGAATCCCGATCGATACGGGAAGCAGGTGCGGACTCATCCCGTATATGGTCGCAATTTTCCTCAACGGAGTCAAGCCACTCGGCAAGTTGCGAACGTAACCGCCCACGCCTGGCCCGTGGCAGGCCGGCCGCCCCCGCGATCGCGCCAGGACGCGGCGCAAGACACGACACACGCTTCTCGGCGCTTAGTCCTTGACCGGAGGCCCCAGAAATGGCATAATTACTTAGTACAGGACAAGGTTTTGCGGCGGAGCGTGTATGAAATTTGAACTCAAACTTGGACTGAGATTCACACCCATCGTCTGTGCTTGCATTCTGCTTGTTCTCGGAGCCGCGGAGTCTTTCGCAGCAGGATCTTCCTCGCGGGACGAATCCTCCTTTCCGTCTCAGACGGAGTCTTTCCCTCCTTCACTGGGTGTCTCACCGGACGGTACAGTCACCCTCTGGGTGTTCTTGAAGGACAAGGGCCCATCCAGCGGCACGGCACAGGCGGTGAGCGAACTCGCAAAGCGTTTTTCTCCCAGGGCTCTCGCCCGAAGAGCGAAGGTGCGAAGCGGCCTCCTCGTCGACTCGCGAGATCTTCCGGTCTCCGCCGGATACGTTCAATCTCTTCGAGACCTGGGCTTTCAGGTCAGAGCCACCTCTAAATGGCTCAACGCAGTGAGCGTCAAATGCAAGACCGGCGATCGAGGCTTTCTCTTGGGCCTTCCTTTCGTGAAAAAAGTCCAGCGCGTTGCGTCATTCCCGAAGAGGGAGATTCCGTTTGAACCAATCCCGGCAATGCCGACCGGCACCGATCTCTCCGGGAGATCGACCACCGGCGGTCCCATCCAGTCCAGCACGGCGCCCGGCGACACATCTTTCTACGGACCGACGTGGAAACAGCTCGATCTCATCCAGGTTCCCGCCCTGCACCAAGAGGGTTTCACCGGCGAGGGCATGTTCATCGGCGTGCTCGACACGGGTTTCAATCTTCTCCATCAGGCTCTCAAAAATGCGACGGTTGTCGCGCAGTGGGATTTCATCAACTGGGACAGCGTCACCGCCAATGAACCAGGGCAGGACTCGTCCGACCAGCACAATCACGGTACGATGATCCTCGGCATAATCGGAGGCAACAAACCTGGGGTTTACATGGGAGCGGCCTACGGCGCGGAATTCGCGCTCGCCAAGACGGAGTACGAGCCTTCCGAGACTCCCGTCGAGGAAGATTACTGGGTCGCGGGGTTGGAATGGCTGGACAGCCTCGGCGTTGATCTTGTCACGAGTTCTCTAGGCTACATAGACTGGTACGCGTACAGCGACATGGACGGCAACACGGCGGTCACTACTGTCGCTGCGGACATGGCGGTGGCAAACGGCTTGAGCATTTTCAGCGCAAACGGCAACGGAGGGTTGACTTCTTATCCTTACATGATCGCCCCCGCGGACGGAGACAGCGTCATGTCAATAGGCGCGGTTGACTCCCTCGGTGTGCTGTGGCCGCAGAGCTCGCGAGGCCCTACGTATGATGGACGCATAAAGCCCGAAATCGTTACCCAGGGTAAGTCGGTGTGGTGCGTCAATCCGAACGACAGCACGGGCTACGGCAGGGCGAACGGAACCTCATGCGCGACACCTCTCGCCGCCGGCGCGTGCGCATTGGTCCTCGAGAAAAACCCGACATGGGATCCGATCACGCTTCGAGAGGCCGTTCGTTCTACGGCGACAAACGCGAGCTCGCCCGACACGGCAATCGGCTGGGGAATCCTCCAGGCTCAGTATGCCTCTGACTATGAAATCATTTCCGTGGCCGATGATCGAACCGTCCAGGCCGGAGCCGCGGGCGTCGCGATAAACGTTAAGAGCGTGCCCAATCCGTTTAATCCAATCACTGCCATCGAGGTCGAGCTTCAGACTCCCGAACGTGATGATGCGGGCTCGAAGAAGACCTCTCAGGAAACCTCTGAAGCGTCCACTGATGCCACCGGCGTCGCGGTGGGATCCCTTGACGTCACAGCGAGCATCTTTGACGTCGCGGGCAGATGCCTGAGAGATTTCGGCAAGTTAAGATTCGAGGGCAACGTCTGTACGGTCATGTGGAACGGAACTGACGGCTCAGGGAAATCGTTGCCGTCCGGGGTCTATTTCTTCGCGGTGTCGGCGGGCGAGGTTTCGGAGACGAGAAAACTCGTTCTTCTACGCTAGTCGTCAATAGAAAATCGCCAGGCGCACCACGTGTGGGGAGGATGCTCGTCCGGAGGACAAACCACACATTCGGTCTTGATTCTGGGGTCTATCGTAGAAGCGAATTCGGAATACTCGACGATTCCGATCCCCTTGCACGGAAAATCCGGCAGCCCCTTCCTCTTTCTCGCCTCCTGGACCCTGCAACTCTTCATCCTGAAGACGCAATCTCTTTCTGTGAGGTCAACGATTTCCTGTTCGTTCACGAAGGCGTAAAGACGAAAACCGAGCGCTTCTACGAGGGCCCTGATCCCGCCGCCGGATTCGATGCCAAGCAATTGCATGATACGCTTTGCCTCGATTACAGTGAATTTCTCCCAGGCCCGTCTGTCGAGCCTCATCGCGACTGTCAGACCATGTTCTCTCTCCACTTCCTGAAACCAGAGCCCGTCGTGCGCAAGCCAGTTCTTGGCGGCGTCCGAGACAAAATCAAGTAGTTCCCGTTTCGTGAGGTCGGCGGGCTTCCTCAGAACGCCTGAAGCGCGTTTACCGGATCTGGATTGTTTTCTCATAGGTGAACCTTGTGATTCTGCCGGCCGGGAGCATTACACGATCGATCCCCTCACGTACTGATTTCGAGCACTCCGGCCCCGTTTATCTTGCTCTCCTTGAGCATTCTCAGAGCCGTGTTTGCGTCTCTCAATGCAAAAACCTGAGTCTGGGTGCTAACGCGAGCACCGTGAGCCTCACCGAGAAGCTCTCTCCCGTCCGCCCTCGTGGAGGCGGTCACACTGCTGAGTTTCTTTTCATAATACAGATGCTTTTCGTAATCGAGCTCGGGAACGGGGCTCATGTGAATGGAGGCGAGCGTCACGGTCCCCCCCTTCTCCACGTGCTCGAGGGCGCGTCTGACGAGGCCGCCTGAGGGGGCGAATATGATGGCGCGCTCCGGCTTCACGGGGGAGACCTCTTCGGCCGTGCCCGACCAAGAAGCCCCCAACTTTCTGGCCAACTCTCTGTGCTCGGCGCTCCTCGAGAAAACGATGACCCTGCAACCGCGTCTCAGAGCCATCTGTATCGTAACGTGAGCCGAGGCACCGAAACCATAGAGAGCAAGGGTCTCGCCCTCTTTCGCCTCGCTCAGCCTGAGAGCCCTGAAGCCAATGATACCCGCGCATAAGAGAGGGGCGACTTCAACGTGAGAATAGCCTGAAGGCAATGCGTAAGAAAACGCTGCCGGCGCAATTGTGAACTCTGCGTAACCGCCGTCTACATCGTAGCCCGTGAACCTGGCATTTTCGCAGAGATTCTCATCGCCTCTCAGGCAGAATCTGCACTTCCCGCAAGTCCAATGAAGCCACGCGATGCCGATCCTGTCGCCGACCTTTGGATTCTCCACGCCCGGACCGCACTTCTGCACGATGCCGACGATCTGATGACCGGGAATGACCGGGCACTTCTTGAGCGGGATGTCTCCTTCTACGGTATGTAAATCTGTGTGACAAATGCCGCAGGCCAGAACCCTGACGAGGACTTCCCCCTCACGGGGTTCCGGGGTCTCCAGCTCCACTTCCTCGAGAGGGTCTTCCTCGATCGGCGCCTGTCTCTTTAGGTGCATGGCTCTCATGGAAGAGTTTTCTTCGGCGCCTCGGGTACGCCATCTAGTCTTTTCGCCGAGCTCACGACCGGAGCAACCGGTGAGGCCTTCCTCCTGCGCAGAAGCCCTAGAGCTCCTGCAAAAGCCTGGCGCTTCAGGAGCTGAATTCCGAAAGCGGGATCCACGCCTTTGGGGCAGGCCTCGGAACAGGCTCCGGCAAAGTGGCAGCGGAAGGCGCCGTGGGGGCTGAACACCACGTCCTTGCGCTCCGCCAAGCCTTCGTCTCTTGAGTCAGCGCTATAGCGGTAAGCCTGGGCCAGCGGTTGCGGGCCAAGATACTTTCTATCCGTGGCGACTGTCGGGCAGGCGGCCATGCAGAGACCGCACTTGATGCAGTACGCGAACTGCAGATAGCGGTCGAGCTCTTCCGCGGACTGGAAAAACTCACCAGTTGGATTATCAAGCTCGGCCAGGTCTTTCCTCAGGGTGTAAGGCTTTACCTCACGATGCTTTTCGAAAAGCACAGAAAGATCAGGCACAAGATCCCTTATGATATCGAAGTTGGGAAGCGGCTTCAGATGTATCACGTCAGACTCGAGTTCCGTGATCTGAGTGTTACAGGCGAGCCGTGGAAAGCTGTTGATGAACATGCCGCACGAACCGCACACACCCATGCGGCACGAGTATCTCCAGGCAAGCGTGCTGTCGAGGGTCTCCTTTATGTAATGAAGCCCGTCGAGCACGGTCGTTCCCTTCTTTACGGAAACCTCGAAGCTATCCACCCTGGGGTGCTTCATGTTCCCGCTATCGTAACGGAGCACCTTGAATTCCACCGTCTTGATAATGTCTTCGGTCCGTTCGGTCTGCTTTGCGCTGACAGCCTCTATCATTTATCCCTCCTCGAAGGTAGCGCCAGGATAGCCCGCCACTCGGATCGGCGCTCGGGCCCGCCGGGCGCAGAGATCGCGCGCTCTATGCGCTCCCTCTCAACAACAAGTAGAATGCAATCGTACCGTAGCTACCCGCGACGAAAAGCACAACGCCAACGAGCACTATCAAGGTCGAAATGATTTTCTCCGCCCTCTCAGACAAAGAAAGCTCAAAGATGATGGTCCTCAGCCCGTACAGCCCGTGATAGAGAGCAGCTCCGAGGAGCACGACGTACATCACGGCGAAGGCAACGCTCGTGCTTCTCCCCGCCACCGAGGACCATGCGAGCACTCCCCCATCACCACCGATCCCCAGAAGTCTGCTCAGATGCATCACAAACATGTGGATACCGAGCGCCACGAGTATGACGAGTCCGGCCAAGAGGTGCCAAGTCCAGAAAGTTGACTCACGCGTTCTCATGTCTTCCCCCGTTCATCTAACCGGGAAACCAAAAAACTCATATCCGCCAAGCAGGACGATGACTGCCGCCACAACCATGACAAGGACAAGAACCGGCCGCTGCCTGCGGACCGAATTCGTGTAAGGATATACTGGTTGGCGCGGGACCCCCAGGAAGAACCCCAATTCAACCAGCACGAGCCTGAGACCGTTCAGGGCGTGGTAGGCAAAAGCCAGATATACAAGAAACTCACCGTACCTGAACACGGGAGACTCAAGAAAACCCATGACCGTCTGCCACGCCTGCTCGCCAAACAACCTGGAAGTGGTAACCAGTATGTGCAGGACAAAGTAAGCCAGAATCCCGAGGCCCGTCAGCCGATGCAGTGTGTAGGCGTACCTTTCGATCCCGTATCTGCCGCCCGAGATCCAGCCCATGAGACCGAGCTTGTTTTGCAGAAACTTGTTCTCTGGCATCATTGCCCTCCGCGTCCATCAACAGTTTACGAGCGCATCAATATTTCCGTTCAACCGGCTTCCAAGTAGTGATCTTCACCTTCTTGTACTCCAACCTTGGTCCCTCCGGCGACCAGAAGGCGAGCGTGTGTTTGAGCCAGACGTCGTCATTTCGCGTCTTGAAGTCGCGCCTGGCATGTGCCCCCCTGGATTCCTCTCTGGTCAGCCCGCCTGTCACCATCACTTCTGCGAGGTCAAGAAGATTCTCCAGCTCGAGCACGTGCACGAGGTTGCTGTTGTAGCTGTGGCTCTTGTCCTTGACGTAGATCCGTTTGAATCTCTCCTTCAGCTCCACGATCTTGGACAGAGCCGTCTTGAGCTCTTCACCTGTTCTGAAGACCCCAACATATTTGTCCATCACCTCACGCAGCTCTCTCTTTATCAAATAGGGATTCTCTCGACCGTCCTTCTTGAGAACTTCTTCGAAAATCCTGCGCTGTTCGACGTCGACGGCAGCCTTGGGTATTGCGGCAGCCGGGCCGCTTTTCATAACGTAGTCTGCGCACTCTTTGCCTGTTATCTTTCCCCACACAAGACACTCGGCAGTTGAGTTGGCCCCCAGTCGGTTCGCGCCGTGCAGACTCACACAGGCGGCTTCTCCGCTGGCCCAGATCCCCTTTACCCTGGTGGCGCCGTTTATGTCCGTTTCGATTCCTCCCATCGAGTAGTGGGCGACCGGCCGAACCGGAATCGGCACGCGCACGGGATCTATGTCGACGAAATCCATGCACACTTCCCTTATCAAGGGCAACCTCTCGTTGATTTTCTCGGCGCCAAGATGTGTGAGGTCGAGATGCAAGTACTCCATGCCTCCCGGCCCCTTGAAGCTTCTTCCAGCTTCGATTTCCGTCATCATCGAACGTGAGATGACGTCCCTCGGAGCGAGTTCCATCTTTTCGGCGGCGTACTTGTCCATGAACCTTTCGCCCTTATTGTTGAGCAGGTAGCCGCCCTCGCCTCTGCACGCTTCTGTAATCAGAATTCCTGTCGGAACAAGGCCCGTCGGATGAAATTGCAGGAACTCCAGGTCTTCAAGGGGAATCCCCGCCCTGTAGACCATGGCCAGGCCGTCGCCCGTCACGGTCTGAGAATATGTCGTGAAACCGAACAGGGTCCCTGCCCCGCCGCTCGCGATGTTGAGCGCCTTGGCCCTGAGCGCACAGAACTTACCCGTGCCCATGTCAAAACCGGTTATGCATCTGAACTCGTTGCCTTCCACGAGGATTGACGTCACAAAGAATTCGTCGTAACGCGTGAAATTCCCGTACTTGAGGAGCGTGTCGTAAAGGGTCTGCATCTCAAAGAAGCCGGTCTTGTCGGAAGCAAGGACCGCCCTCGGAAAACTGTGACCCCCGAAGGGTCTCTGAGCGATCCTGCCGTCCCCTCGTCTCGTCCAGGGAATGCCCCAGTGGTCGAGCTGGAGTATCTCGTTGGGCATCTCATGCACGAAGCGATCTACCACGTCCTGGTCGGCCAGAAAATCACTGCCCTTGACTGTGTCCCAGGCGTGGAGCTCAAAGCTGTCGCCCTCCTCCGGACGGAGCATCGCGGCCGTGCCGCCTTCGGCGCATACGGAGTGGGAGCGCATGAGCTGAACCTTCGAGACAAGACCGATGTTCACCCTTCCACCGCTTACGCGGGATACCTCGACCGCCGCCCTAAGACCGGCCAATCCAGAACCCATGATAAGCAAATCGTGTGTGATGACGTCCGCCATCTATCGCCTCCGTAGGAGTCAGGTTCTCCCGTTGCGGGAAAGCTCTCCGCCAGTGAAAGTCACTCGCGGGACAAAGCGAATGTACAATCATACGATAACTCGGGCAGCCACTCAAGGGCAAAAGCTCCGAGAAATCACGAGCGTCGGCCGTGGTCTGCGGCCCGATTCTTGCGCGGGGGCGACGCCAGGCCGCCGCGAAGTCCCTACCTGGTGGTTGGCCTGCGCTCCGCCTATCGGCAACTCGTGATGCTCTAACTTGTTTGCGTTCTTACAATAAACCGACGGGCCAGAAGTTTCTCTTCGCATAACTGCAATAGTATGCTATAATTACCCTCGTAGAGCAATCGACTCGGCTCTTTTTGAAGAGACGGAAGACCCCCAGGCGGCGACATGTTCAGTCCGCCCACGCTTGGTTGATTTTCTCACCTGTCAGGACGGAGGAATTCGAGATGAAGAAAGTGCTAGCGTTGGTCAGCGTCGGTCTATTCTTAGTCCTAGCGGCGGGCGCCGCACTTGCGCTCGACAACATCGTCAATATTCACGTGAACGACGTGAACGGCAACCCGGTTGCTCCTTATGCCGTTGGCACGACGATAAACATCGACGGCATAATCACGGCGGAGTTTACGAAGCCGGGTGTCGCTTACTCGAGAGCGTTCATCCAGGACGAAACCGGCGGCATCAATCTCTACTCTGCCAGTACACATACCTGCTTCGTGGTTGGAGATGATGTATCAATCACCGCGACCGTCGGCGTGTACAACGGTATGATCGAGGCGGTCTACTCGTCATACACCATCAACAGCTCGGGGAATGCTCTTCCCGCTCCTCTTGTGATCACCATTCCTGAGCTCAAGGGCACGTTCCAACCTGACTACAAGGAACCCAATGAGGGCAGGCTCGTCAGGATAAACAACGTGACAATTGTTGGGGCCGCCGGCAACTGGGCCAGCACGAATTACACCATATCAGACGGGGTGAACACTGACACTCTGTACATCTACAACGGATCCGGCTGCCTCGCCCACCCACTCATTGGGCAGCCCATCCCGACGGGGGCGTTCGACGTCGTCGGCATTCTGACCCAGTTCGATGGCGCCTCGCCGTACACGGCCGGGTATCAGATTTCGCCGCGCTACGTTTGGGACATAATACCGGTGGACCCCGGTCCCATCATTACAAGTGGTCCTAACGAGGACAGTCTCACGACCACTTCTGCCATGATTTTCTGGACAACCAACACCGCCTCCACAAGCGTGGTCGACTACGGTCCTACCACGTCTTACGGAAGCACCACACTGGACACCCTCAATCTCGTGACAAACCATGCCGTCCAGTTGACGGGCTTGAGCCCGAACACCGTCTATCACTACAAAGTGTCCTCAAAGGACGCGCTGGGCACGAGGTCGAGCAACGATCACGTCCTCGTCACAGTATCGGACGTCGCTGGAGAGTTCCACATTTATTTCAACAGGAGCGTCGACACTTCTTACCAGACAGGCACGCCGGCCATCGGAAGCCAGAACTTCCAGCAATTACTCATAGACAGAATAAACGCCGCGGCCTATTCGATCGACTGTTGCTTCTATAGCTTCAGCCTTTCTGACGTGGCAAACGCACTAATCGCTGCAAAGAACAGAGGGGTCCAGGTGCGCTTCATCGTCGAGCAGGACAACTCGGGAAGTACTCAGATATCCAACCTCATGAGCGCCGGGATACCAGTGATCACCAGCACCTACGGCGGCAACCATGGCTCGGCCCAAGGATGGGGGATCAATCACAACAAGTTCGCCGTCTTCGATTGCCTGAACACTGCCTCAAAGACCGACGACTGGGTGTGGACCGGTTCGTGGAACTGTTCCATCTCGGGCAACGATGACGCAAATAGTGCCCTCACAATCCAGGATTACGGTATCGCCTCCGCATACACGATCGAGTTTAACGAAATGTGGGGTTCCGAAACCGTCACGCCCAATGCCAGCAACTCAAGACAGGGCAACAGGAAGCTCAACAACACGCCACACAAGTTCACACTTAGCGGAATACCGGCACAGCAATACATGAGCCCTTCTGATGGAACGGAAGGCAAGATAATTCAGGCGATAGGCGCCGCCGATTCGAGCCTTTACTTCTGCATCTTGAGCTACACGAGCAATGACATTTCCGCCGCAATGAAGCAGAAGTGGGACGGCGTTCCAGGATTCCAGGTGAGGGGCGTCTTCGATGGAGGTTCCATAGGACCGATTACGAATGGAAGTGAGTGGTATGCCCTGTCCGGCGATCCGACGGCTTACTATTATTGGACGCCTGCGGCAGACGTCTGGCAGGACGCTCTTCCGTCTTCCGTTCTGTTGCATCACAAATACCTGATCATTGACTCGAGCTGGCCGCAGAGGGATCCGACCGTCATCACAGGCTCTCACAACTGGAGCAACGCAGCCAACACCGTCAACGATGAGAACACCTTTGTCATTCACGACGCGACCGTGGCGAACCTGTACGTTCAGGAATTCGCGGCCAGATATCATGAGGCCGGAGGAACGGGTTCAATACTCGTCTCGGTTGACAACGTCGCAGGAGTACCGAAGCCCAACATAACTCTCGAAGCCTTCCCGAATCCTTTCAATCCAAGCGTTAACGTGAGATATCTACTCAGTTCGCCCGCGATGGTTTCGCTCAGGGTCTATGACGTTTCTGGACGCCTCGTGAGGACGCTGCAGGAGAATCACAGCGAACTACCAGGCTTCCACAGCATACCGTGGGACGGAAAGGACACGTCGGGCGGAAATCTTGGAAGCGGCGTCTACGTTGTACGCCTGGAGGCAGGAAAAACCGCAAGGAACGAGAAGGTAGTCCTTTTGAAGTAGGACAATCCACTTTTCTCTCGAGTGAACGAATGGAGCCCGATTGCCGAGATCTCCGACACTCAGCAATCGGGCTTCCTAGTACCTGACGGTCATCGGAGGGTGGCGGTCGAGACGCATCGAGACTCCCTTCGGGACCGGCGGCCGGTCCGGGGATCGGCGACGGCGCCGCTTGAAAGACCCAAGTCAAGAAGTGTAAGATGACAGGCACGACGCTATACATTTCGGCAACGCGGTGTTCTTATCGCAAAGGTGGGTACACATGAGGAAGACAATACTGCTCGCTTGTCTCTTCTTGATTCTCTCGAGCGCCTCGAGAACCAATGCCGGCTCGGCAGCCGGCACTCCCTCTAAGGCCGAACCACCCGCCCCGGCCCCAATGGCGACGCCGTCTCAACACCCCGGTGCGGCGCTGGAGATACTCAAGGCCGCGATAGGAGAGATGCAACTACAGGATTCCCTGCTGGCAGGCTACCGTTATCTCAAGACGGCCGTCGTTGAATTCCTGGACGATGATCTTGTGACGAAGAAATCCGAGGAGAGGCTCCTCGAAGTGACCTCGATTCCCCACGGACCGGACGCCGAAGTCCTGATCGCAGTGAACGGCAAGCGTATTTCCGAAAAGGAACGGCAGAAGAGCGAGGCAGAACAGAAACGCCGGGCTCAAGACGGTGGAGCGCAACTGAACCTCAGCTCGGAGGACCTTGTCGCGCAATTCGATTGGTCGTTCGCCGGAACGGAGCGAGTCAACGGTCGACCTGCCACGATCCTGAGCTTCCGGCCAAAACCTGGAGCAATCTACAAGGGCGGCGACCCGAGAGCCGAGAAATTCATAAGAAAGGTCACCGGACGCGTGTGGGTGGACGACGCAGAACGTGCGATGTCTCGGATCGAGTTTAGTTCTACGGAGCCCGTCAAGTCCTTCGGAGGTCTTTTTTGGACGCTGGATTCACTGTTCGTCAGAGAAGAACGACAACGGCTGCCTGAGGGCGTGTGGATAGACTCGACCGGAGAGTATTTCGTAGATGCCACCGCGTTGGTTGTCAAGAGAATCGTGAGACGCTCAACGTCGCACACTCACAACTATAAAAGAGGTCCGGACGGTGAACCCGCCTCAGGTTCCGGCACAAAATCGACCTCGCGCTCCGGCCAGGGATAATAACACGGCAGAGGACCCCTCTCTTCTTCGGGCGTCACCCCTACAAATTGCGCAAAAACGCGCAAAAAATGTTTGACACCACAACTTATTGTGTGCGATAATCTTTCATTGCAGTCTCAGAATACATCGTCTCAGAGTTCCCCGATCCTGAGGGAGCTCACGGGCTCACTCTCAGGACGGGGTTCTGAGTCGAGATTGTGGCAAGTTCCAAACAGGTTCTCTTCGAGGAGGGTGACTTCGAGATGAGGAAGGCACAAGCGAAGTTAGAGACGGTCCAGTTGATGGACGTCTGGCCGCCGGTTGAACTCTCTGCTGAACAGCTCCCTGCGGAGCAAACTCTCCAGTGGGCCTCGCAGAGAATCGTTGAATTGAAGGCGTGCAACCTGCGTTTCGTCAGGGCCATGGACGACGCCGACGTGAATCTCGATAAGCTGTCCAAAGAGTTCCTGAGGAACCTCGAGTTCTTTGGGAACGCCGATGGCTACCTGACCGTTGCACTCGAGATGTTGAGACAGGGCAATTGCAGCGCCCAGCAGGTGTCGGCACTTTTCAAGGCCATCAGTTTGTTGGCTGACTCGTTGGGAGAGGCACGAAGAGAAATGCTCTCTACGATGGCGGAGACTCTCAAGACAGTCGTCCTGGAATCCGAATCGCGGGTATCTCTGGAACCCAAGGATGTAGAGGAGGAGCTGGCTGAAATGAGACAGATCCGCTTTCGACCAAGGAAGGCACGGTCCACCGTTTCCGCCCACTAGGCATCGTCTGTCAGTAGCCAACGTCCGTCATTCGGTGACGAACATTGTGCCGTCACTGTCTGCCGGACGAGCCCCTGCTCGATTCGCCTGCCAGCCTTGCCCGTCTTCTCGCGAGCATAGCGTCCTTGTAAACGCTGGGCGCGATCCCCGTGTGTTTCAGAAAGGCTTTGAAGAAGCTCGAACTGCACCTGAAGCCCACCTGAGAAAACACCTGCTTAACTAACACGCCCTCCAAGAGGAGTTCCTTGGCCCTCTCGATCCGGAAGATGTTCACGAATTCCGACAGTCTGTGGCCGGCATATCGCGTGAATTGTCGGGACAGATGCTCGCGTGACACACCAACGTGATTGCTGATGTCCTCGACCTTTCTTATGGTCCGATAATTGGCCTCAATGAATTCGAGGGCCCTGGAGACTATTGTATCCTTCGGGTGTCGGAGCAAAGGCGTGACCCGGCGATTCGTGAGCTCGACCACGATCGTCTCCGCCATCCTGCAGATATCGGAAGGATTCTTGAAGTAGTGGATGAGCTCCGGACCGGCGTTCGCCCGGATTGGGCCGATATCCTGGACCGAGCCGTAGAAGAAAAGCGGTAGCTCGGGCCTGTGCTTTCTGACCAGCGCCGTGAAGGACGGCGCGTCGAATTCGGAGAGTCCCGGGTCAATTACAATCCCGCCAATCCCATCGTCGCTGCGCAGCCGTCGAACGCACTCGTTAGCGTCTGCAACCTTCTCCACATAGAAATACTTGCCGACCAACCTGCCAAGGGCTCTAATTGCCGGTGAGCTCAGTCCCGCGACGAGAATCACCTTAACGCCCCGCCCTCGAGCCGGCCCTATCGTCCTGCCAACATCTTCCCTCGCACCACTCTTGCTCGCTCCGTTGAGTCGCATCGCCATCGCCTTGGCCATCCTGGTATCCCCGCTTTCTCGTTGTGCCTCTTCTCCACCGAGGCGCCCCGCACGGCTCCACTTTCGCGTTACGTGTCTGCCCAGATTTCGCATCCCAATCTTGCCGTAGGCCTGCGCCAAATCCGTTGTCGACTCGCAGGTTGAAAACACAGTTTGACGCAGGCCAATAATGACGCCTATGCCACTTTCGTGCCAAAAACGACGACACGTCACAAAGTCACTGCAATTTGGCTGGCAATCAAAAGTTACAGGGTGGGATAAGGACTCTTGCCGGGGCCCTTGGTGAGAGCGGGATTCTCATTTGTTAGAACTTCACGTCATACGGTTTCTTAACTGTCAGTGTCACTTGGTGATACCACGTTCTCAGAATCGCGACAGAATTGCGACGACTGGGACTCATTGGGACCGATCTATCCCGAACTTCTTGAGCTTCCTGTACAGAGTACTTACTGCAAGCCCCAGCGTCTCGGCGGCCTTGTGCTTATCTCCGGCAGCACTGGAGAGAGCGCTGAGGATGGCTTCCCTTTCGGCCTCTTCAAGACTCTTGACTCTTTCCTCTCGTCCCCCCCTCATCCCTTTCGCTCCCGCCAGAAGCTGCTCCACCCTCTCTTTCGTAATCACGGGCGCAACGACCACGGTCAGAACCATGCGCACGAAACTCTCCAGTTCCCTCACGTTGCCTGGCCAGTCGAGGGACGCGAGGACCTGCATTGCCTCGCCTTCAAACTTTTGCGGTGGCATGTTGGGGCGCGAGTATTTCCCAACAAAATGATCGAGCAAGAGCGGGATATCTTCTCTCCTGGCCCTGAGTGGCGGCACATGGATTGGAACCACGTGCAGACGATAGAAGAGGTCCTCTCTGAAACGACCGGCGCGCACGGCTTCAGCCAGGTCTGCATTGCTCGCAGCAAGGACTCGCGCCTCGAGCTGATGGGCCTCCGTACTCCCGATGGGTCTTATTTCCTTCTCTTGAAGCGCGCGCAGGAGCTTCGCCTGTACGTGCAGCGGAATGTTTGTGATCTCGTCCAGAAACACGATGCCTTTTCCTGCTGCCTCAAGAAGCCCTATCTTGTCGCTGTGTGCGTCGGTAAACGAGCCTTTTTTGTGACCGAAGAGCTCGCTCTCGGCTATGCGTTCGCCTATCACGCTACAATCAATCGGAACGAACGGCTCGCTCGCCCGCGGACTAAGCTTATGAATCGCCCTGGCAACAAGCTCCTTGCCCGTGCCGGTCTCCCCGATTATCAATGCCGTGGCGTCGCTCGAGCTTACCAGCTCTATCATTCTCCTGAGTTCCAGCATGGGGGGCGACTTGCCGACCAGGCCCATGAATTCATATTCCTTGCCAACGAGATCGACGACTCCGGAGTGCCCGATGAACGCTCGGCGAACCGATTTCTCGAGATCCTTTATGGAGAAAGGCTTCAGCAGATAATCCGAAGCGCCAAATCTCATGGCCTCAACAACGGATTGAACGGAGCTGAAACCTGTGATCATTATTACCCTGGCGTCGGGCCTCAGCTTCTTTAGCTCACTGAGGGTCTCGAGCCCGTTCAGTTCCGGCATTTTTATGTCGAGCACGGCAAGACCGATACCGTGCTCTCTGGCGATGTTGATTGCCTGAGTGCCGGAAGAAGCGGAAAACGTGGCGAAGCCGAGCCTCTTGAGCACCCGCGTGCAGGTGTCCCTGATCGTGGGTTCGTCATCTGCGACCAGAACCTTAAGCTGTTCCATCTCTGCCACTCCGGCGTTCATCCGCGGCTGGACCCTCGGGAGGATTGGCCTCCGCCGGGAGCCAGACAGTAAAGGTCGTGCCAACTCCTTGTGTGCTGGAAACCCCTATCTCTCCCCCGTGCTCTCGCACGATAGTCTTGCACACCGCAAGTCCCAGCCCGAGACCGTGCGCACTTGTTCCGTCAACGTTGCGTTTTGTGGTGAAGACGGGTTCGAATATGTGTTCTATGTGTTCGCCGGCGATTCCGACGCCCGTATCGCTGACCTTGACGAACACCCGTCCTCCTTGAAATCCCGTTTCGACCCGGAGGATTTTCGGTGCTCTACCACGCATGGCGTCCCTGGCGTTGATGAAGAGATTCAGCAACACTTGCCCTATTTGAGCGCTGTCCATCACCAACTCAGGAATTCCCCGGCCGTTTTGTAAGTCTATCTTTATTCCCTCGTTTTCGTACTCTCTGGACAGAAGATCGAGAGTATCACCAATGACCTCCGAAAGACTGGAGGGTTCCTTGTTAGGTGGAATTCGACGCGCAAATTTGTCCAGCTGCTTCGTTATGCCGCTCGCCCTGCGAAGGGTCTTGAGTATGACTTGAAGATCCTTGCGCACCTGGCTGGGAAGCGCCTCGTCCTCCAAGATCAATTCTACGTGGTTCTGGATGCCTCCGTGCAGGTTGTTGAACTCGTGCGCGATACCGACGGCGAGAAACGAGGCCACATCCATTCTCTGGGCGTGAATGACCTGCCGCTGAAGCTCTTTCCAGGCGGTGACGTCCTCTATTATCCCGATGAGTCCGACTTGCTCTCCAGTGTGATCCGTGATGGAAGAAGGATGAATTCTCACGGGGAAAACTTCACCATTCTTCCGCCGAAACACGGTCTCAATAACGTCCGTCCGTCCTGCGAGTGCGCGGCCGACCTGACTGAGATGCTCCAAGACATACCCGTTGGGCGAGTAGGGCCGTGGCGTTCCAGCCCCCATCAGTTCTTCCCTGGAATAACCGGTCATCTCGCACAAGGCGTCGTTGGCGTCCAAGTAGTCGCCTTGAGCATTGAAGTAGACTATCCCCAATCCCGCCTGTCTCACCAAACTCCTGAACATCTCCTCGGACGCTTTGAGTTTCGCTTCGGCCATCTTGCGCTCGCTCACGTCACGACTGACGAAGAGAACGTGGTCCTCGTCCAGCATGACTGCACTCACTTCCAGCGGCACACTAACTCCGTCCTTTGAGACGAAGGTATACTCGGTCCTGACAGACCACGGGTGCGAGCCTCCCTCGAAAATACTCAAGAAGCGATCTCTGTCGAAATGTTCGACCAAATCCGCGCATTTCACGTCGAGAAGTTCTTCGCGTGAATATCCGGTGAGCTTGCAGCACGCAGGATTGACGTCCACAAGCCGCCCCTCTCTGTCGACTACCGACATGATATCCACGGCGCTGTTGAAAAGACCCTTGTACTTCCGTTCAGACTTGCTCAGCTGTTCTGCGAGTCTCCTCTGTTCGGCCTCGGACTTCTCGAGAAGCTTCTCGCGTCTCGTCAGTTCTGTCACGTTTGTAGACGTTCCCAAGAAGCCGTACGGCCGGTTTTCCCTGTCGTGGAGTGGAATGATATTGTGTACGAAGTACTCTTCGTTCCCGGTTTTTCTGTCAATGCTTCGCGTTTCTATCCCGGTGACTGCTTTGCGAGTTCTCAGGGCCTCTGCCATTCCGGAGACGATCGGCGCACTGGCGGCCGAAGAGTTCGACTCCCCAAGGAGCGCGGGCGCATTCAGCATCAATTCGTCTCGCGAAAAACCGAGTGTGCCGCGGCTAACGTATGCCAGCTCCCTATTGAGACCCAGTAACCAGACAACATTCTGATCTTGCTCGACGATACTCCTGAAATCGGAAAGCGAGGGATCACCGGGCTGGATCGCCACCAGCTCTTCACCCTCCAAGGCATAGACGACCTGGGTGTCCACCAGCGGCCTACCGGGTGCCTTCAGTATGCGCAGAGTAGTAGTGCCTCCCCTCGCGTTGGATTGAACGAGGATCCGAGGTATGTCGCGCAATATTGTGAGTCTATCGTCGGCGAACTGACCTTCCAGGTAGCCGAAGTAGGAAGTAGAGTCAAGCCAGAAAAGCTGCGAGAATGCCTTGCCCAGGAGCCTGATCAGCGTGAGCTCTGCATGGCTTTGATGCTCTTTCAAAGGTGGTATGCCGACGACGAAACAATCACTCCCGTGCGCTGAAGCAAATTCAAGAAAGGCATCAAGCTGTTTCTCGGTGTTTCCCGCAAGATCAAAGCAGAAGCTGGAATCACGCTCCACCAGCTCGGCGTACTGGCCGTCCTCCGGACGCCAGGTTATGCAAGCCACCGCGCGCCCGCTCTGTCTGGAGGCGCAGGCAAAACGCTCCGCAAGCTTCCAATAACGTGATGCCTCGTCCACGCACCAGAAGATACAGTCTCCCCGGCGCAGGCCACCGGTCAGCCTGTCGAGACCGGAAATACCCGTCGTGAGGTTGGAGCTCATGGCTACCCTCCGCAGCCCAAGCGACACTCAGCGATCGCCGACTACCCGACTAGCGCGGCGGCTACTTCATCTCAAACACCATCTCGCAGCAATCCTCGCCGCGCCCCATGCATTTCTTTATCGTGCAGGTGAGCCGAGGGTCGACTATCTTCACGGCCTCCATCTCGAACTCGTCGTACGCTCTACAGAGCTCGGGAGTAGATTCTTTCGGCGGATCATCGTACAGAGGGCACTTTAGCCAGCGAAACACGGCTTTCTTTTCCGTGGCGCCCGGCTCCATCTCGACCAGCATTCCGAGTGTTTGTTCGGCAAGAAGAAGATACTCGGCCATACCCTTTGCGTTGCGCGGAAAACGGCCCGAGTCGAAGGCCTTGGGAACCTGCATCCTTGCCACGCGGCGCTGGCCTTCCTTGACTGCCTCGATTCCCTTCTCACCGAGGAGATCGACGACTGCGCGACCCATCTGTCCCCAGATGATTCCGTAGCTTCGGCAGGCCGCCGTCCAAGTCTTCTCGGCTGGCTTGTCTTTGAGAGACTGCGGTAGTTCCTTCAAGACTGTGCCCATGAAATGACCTCCTTCCAGAAAAGCGGCAAGAGCGACCGATTATCACCAGGGTGCCCGGTTGAGCACTCTCCAGCATACCACGTGGTGAGGCTCCGCGCCACTGCCGAGCCTCCAATCCAAATCGGCGGGCACAGGGGGAAAGTCGGCGTCTGAGCGGGGCGAGCGGCGCTGAAAGTGCTCTGAGCGGGGATTCGTTGACTTGAGGCGTGCCGAACGGTATAATAACGTGCGTGCAAAAGGTGCCCCAGAATGGTGTGGTGCACGGGTGAGGGCAGTTATCTGGGGACAGACACAACAAAAACGGTCAACAACGTAGTTGGTTCCTCAGTAGCTCAATGGTAGAGCATCCGGCTGTTAACCGGAGGGTTGTAGGTTCAAATCCTACCTGAGGAGCCACTCTTGTATCCCAATGCGTGCTCCCTCACTGACCGGCCCTGGCGCGGCAACACGCCCGTACAGGGCCAATTTCATTGAGTCCGACGCCAATTCCACCCGGTTCACCACCAGTTTCACGAGGTCTTTCTGCTGATACGGTGGTATCTGCCCAAAGACGTCGCCGAACTCGCCGAGAGCCCGCATCACGTCCCGATGACTCACCGACTCGCGCTCTATCTCCCTGATAGCCTGTTCCACTTCTTGAATCCCGGTCTCAACCCCCTCTCGTCTATCGCCTAACTCTTCTAGTGTCTCTCGTACGAAAACCTCGCCTGACCTTACCCCGTTGTTCTATCCAATCCCAGAGCTAGTCCTGGACGTCTTTGACCCCTACCCAGAAACTGATCCAGCCAAAATTGGAGTTTTCTGGCCCTGCGAGCTCATAGCGAACTGCTCGGCGAACTGCCGTGGCGTCAAATCACCGAGCGAGCTATGAGGCCGAAACACATTGTACTCCTCGCGCCACTTCTCTATTTTCTCCCTGGCATCCTCCATCGACAAGAACCAATTCACGTTCAGGCATTCATCCCGAAACGTTCCATTGAATGACTCGATCATCGCGTTGTCACCGGGCTTGCCGGGCCTCGAGAAATCCAGCGTGACCGCATGTTCGTAGGCCCACTTGTCCAAAACCTTAGAAATGAACTCGCTCCCGTTGTCGCATTGTATGCGATCAGGAACACCCCGCTCCTTCACGAGCCGCCGCACGACGGCGACGACTTCCGCTCCCGTGATGCCCTGACCGGCCTCGATCGCCAGGCACTCACGACTATAATTATCCACTACCGTTAACACCCGAAACCGCCGACCATTGAAAAGACTGTCCACGACAAAATCCATGCTCCAACACGCGTTTGGATACTCCACCACCGGCCGATCCATCCGACGGCTGCCCGTCACATGTCGACGAGGACGTCTGCGGCGCAAGTTCAGACTCTCCTCGCAGTAGATCCGATACACCCGCTTGTGATTGACGCACCAGCCCTCGCGTCGAAGCAGGATATGAATCCGAAGGTATCCGTACCGAACCCGCGTCTCCGCTATCTCACGAATCCGCATCCGCAAAGCCACATCGTCTCTCCTGTGCGATCTGTACCGATGTGACGCCCGCCATATCTCCACCACCTCGCATGCCCGCCGTTCGCTCACCCGATACGCCTCCTGCAGATGCTCCACGCGCTCTCGCTTCTGGGCTGGCCTTAGAGCTTTTTTGACAGCACGTCCTGCAGCATCTGCTTATCCAGACTCAGGTCCGCCACCATACGCTTCAGCCGACGGTTCTCCTCCTCCAACTGCCTCAGACGTCTGAGCTCCGAAATCCCCAACCCCCCGTACTTCCTCTTCCACCGAAAGAACGTCTGCTCACTGATCCCCACCTTCCGGCAGACCTCCACCACCCGCGTGCCCGTCTCAGCCTGGCGCAAAACAAACGCAATCTGCTCCTCCGTGAACTTCGACTTCCTCATGGACAAAACCCCCTTCCAGAGACAGAGATTTTGCCAGAAAACTCACATTATGAGTGGATCATTTTTGCGGGGGGAGGTCCAGGATAGCCCTCTACACAGGAGATGTGATACCACACCAAGAAGCGAACTATCGATCTAAGAAGGAACTCAAAGCCAGCCCATCTGCGCCGGTCAAGGGCTCATTTTGCCTCGTGACGCCGGGAGGCCTCATACGTGCTGGGCGGTATCCTCCTCGGAGGGGGAGGAAAGGCCACCTGTACCCGGTGCAGGTGGAGGTTCTCCTCCGCCCAGGGTGAGAACTCTACATCAGGGTCGGCACCTACACGGGTGAAGATTCTGACGATCTCTGTGGCGGACACAAAGTAGAGTCTTGAACCGCGTTCTCGATCGGACGAGAAGTATACTCCGTGGAACCCACCGTCATAGCCGACAGCTACGCCAAAGACGTAGCTGTGCACAATCTGACTACAGACGAACGCAAGACCCCGCTGGTGGCGCTGCGGTTTGGTGAGATTATAGTAGAACTCGAGAATCGGAGCGTATTCCTCGCGCATGCGCGAGAGCCCGCGTCCGAAAAGCAGGAGACGGACCTGGAGACTTCGTGCCCTGAGGGACATCTTGCCCGCTTCGAAGATCTTGCGCACAGAATAGAACCCCAACATGATGTCTTGTTCGGTTCGCGTGAACGAGACATGTGTCCACCGAAGCTGGGACTGGCGCGCCTCTAGCCGGCGCGCGCGCCGTAGAAGGTCGCGACGCCAAATGTCCGGATCCTTAATCATGCTGGTCCCGTGCTATTCCAAGGCCTCCGACTACGCCTCGTGCCCTTTCCAGATAAGCACCCTTAGAGTGTGTTCCTCTCCGCCCAACACTCTCTGCTTAATCAGCCACAGCCAGCGTAGCCGTGAATCATCTGCCTGTCAATCCCTGAATGCGCACAAAACACGAAAGAGCAAGGCCGCCCATTAGGACGGTCCTCGCTCAGCTCGCTACTTCTTCCCCGCCATCACAGCTCTCAGCTTATTTCCAAGCGTCCCACCCTTGTTGCCGACGCGCTCACGTGGCCCGACGTGTTTATCGGCTTAGGGATAGGCTGAACGACACGCATGAGGGGCAAGAAATCGTCGCTCTGCGCGCTATTCCTTGTCGCCCTCCATGCGTTTGTTGGTCCTTCCGTCGTTCCGTTGTGGCTCGTTCAGGCGATCAGGTCGATAACTATGCATCTCGACCACGATCTTGGCCTCGCCTCTCCCCTTCGCATCTTGCTCCTTGGCGATCTTGTCCAATCTATCAGCGATCTTTCGCGCCGCTTGCGACATGGTCTTGTCCTCCCGGGAGGTGGTGAAGACATGTGGTCCCTTCCTGACGATCCCCACGAGGCGTCTTCCCTTCTCCAAGTTCAATGTCAAACGAGGCTTCTTGAGATGGCCCTCCGAAAAAGCGAGTTTGTCCGCATGAAACAGGAAGATGACGAGGTCTCTCTCCTCGGCCGACTGTGCAAGACGTTTGGCGAGCCAGAGGACGGAGCAGTTGTGGCACCGTGTGACCATCTCTAATGCTTGTAGGTACAGCCGAATTGCACTCTCGCCGTTGAAATACAGACGCTGCCGGAAGATGAAGCCGATGCTCGCAGTGTAGTAGTAAGTGATCTGGTGACGGGCATCGTCGCGATGCCATGTCGCAACATCCTCGATTCCGGTCGGCTCGTGGGACAATAGGTGCTCGGTTTCTTCGAAGTTGGGCATGGTCTCCCGGTTAAGAACTGGGTAGAGCCCCACACTGAACACCCCCCTTCTTCCCAGCATCACGTTCAAAGCATGCAACAGGTCGGGTGCGTAGATGGGTTGCTTGATTCCAAAGCAACCAAGCATGCCGTCGAAGTCAAGACACCAATGGTGCTTGAGCGCGGTATTTACATTGCGCAGTCCTCTCTCAAGGGTCTTCGTGCCAGCGAATCCGCAACCTAGCACGTACTCCTCATGGGCAGGGTTGGCCACCTTCCGCGCGACAATGTCTAGTGCGTCAGCAGGGAATGCGACATCGAGTTCGGCGTCGATAGCCTCCTTAAGGTCGGTAAGTGCAACGAGCGGCTTCTGGTGCACGAGGGCTTTCATGCAATCGTGCACGACAGTTCTGAATTCGGCAATCCCGCGGACCAGCGCCATACATTTCTCACGATTATCTATTTCGGACTCATCCTCAAGGATGACACGCTTGAGTTGGTCTACAAAGGGCAGTTGTCGGGCTGAATCGGGTGCAGTCCTCAGAAGCTCGAACGTCCCGTCCCGATTGACCTCAACTATGTAGTGCGATTTGTTCATTACTTGATGTCTTCCATCAACTCGAGTATCGACTTCTGCTGACGTGAATACCGTTTGTATAGAAGCACTCGCCCGTCGGTTGAGACCTCGTAATAGTGCTTTCTTCCTTGCGGGTCCCGATAGAGGAAAAGATAGCCCTTTTCGGGAGAGTGAAATCTTGCTTTGACGTCTTTAGGGGGGTGCCTCTGACTCTCCATATCCAGCGCACGAATTCGGTCCATTTGTCTGATGCCGAGCGATTTCGCGAGGTCATCTCGTGCAACAGCGTCGGCAAGTTGCAGAGACACCCAGAGATGCCCCTTCTTCGCGGCCCGAGCGCGACGGAGTAGACGAAGCCCAATTGAATGCATGACGGAACCAATTACACTGCTCGCGACCGATAGGCAGAAACCGGCGAAGTCACCCACATACGGTGCAATGTATCTTGACTGAACCTCCAGTTCGAGGTCTGCCGCAACAACAGCACGTAATCGCGACCGCAGTTGTTCCGACGTAGGTTCGTCAAGTCCGAAGACTAGCATGGCTGGCTGGTCGTGTTCGCGTGGTTTGTTGTTTAGTGCCTTACTCATTCCCACAGTCCTCCCTCCTCGATGGACCAACTACGGCTTATGCTGTTTCCGCACAACAGCACTCTTTGCTTAATCAGCCACAGCTAGCATATCTGTGAGTCACTTGCCTGTCAACCTTGAATGCGCACAAAACGTGAAAGAGCAAGGCCGCCTATCACAGACGGTCCTTACTCGGGTTGATGCTATTTCTTCCCTGCCATCACAGCTCTGAGCCTGTTGGAGAGCGTTCCGCCCTTGTTCCTCGCGCGCTCTCGCGGCCCACGTGCTTCTCGGTGTAGGCGTAGGCGGCCTTGTTGACGCTCGCTCTGAGCGCTGCCGGTGGGATCAGCTCCTCCTTGGCCGTGGCGGGCAGCTACAAACACTCCTTCAAGGTAGTCCGGCTAGGTTGAGTTCAGCTTACTGTGGTACGTGACGACCGGCGCATGACGTGCGAGGAACTCGGCCGCCACCCAGGCTGGGTGTCAACGTACCGTGATCTCGCGAGACGCACACATCGACGAGTTCCTCTAGAAGGTGAGCGCTCGGTGGGTCCATGCACTTGTTCGCAGCCGCGCCCCATGCGGATGCCTATGCCAGTTCCCGGTTCCGAAAGTAATGGTGCACGTAGAGTTGCTTCATAAGATGAGCGAGCTGAAGAGCGGATCGCACTAGGCGTAGGAGACTGAAGAGAAAGTCTCCGTAGGAGATGCTCTTGAAACCACTCGCTCCGTCGAGCTGGTACTCAATGTCGCCGGTTGTGGCATCATACCGTGAGGAATTGTGGCCGATGGCATTGCGTAGCTTCGGCTCAAGTGCCGGAAGAATCCATCTCTCAAGCCAAGGCAGTTCGGCTAGGTATGCCAGCTTCGGGGCATGGCTCTTCTTGTGGAACTCACCCATTGACTGTGGGGCAAACTTCTTGCCAAGTATCGGATGTGTCAAATAGTTGTCATGGTGCCCCCGCACGTCAAGATTCGCAAGGGCGCTGACCACGGTAAGGGCGCGAGCGACTGCCTCGTATGCGTCGACATACAGCGATTTCAGCTCGTGGAAGCTTCTGGGAGCTGTGACCGTAAGATCTGATGGGAAAACGGCGTCCGGATCTGCCGGGTTCCAGAACGGCAAAACAGATCGGAAATCATCCGCTCTTTCCAAGAACCGGAGAATAATCTCTACCAGGGTTTGGCGAGATTCGCTCAGATAGTGTTGGCTGAGAGCATCGTCAACGAAGCCAAGGAGAGCAGGGCGCGATTTGGCAGCCAGACCTGCCAGGAAGTTGCTCATCTTCGTAATCAGCTCCACGTGCCCCTCTGAAGTGAACAGCGTACCCACCATGAGTTCCAGGAGCTGAAACAGTGCACGTTGGCGGTCAATGGGCTCCGCGACTGGCCAATCCTTGAGGTACTTGCCTGTCCCTGCGGCAAAATGATCCCAGTTCTCACTGAAGAAATTCCGAGCGATCCGCTGCATTTCCTCGCCATCGTTGCTGACTAGGTTGAAGAACATTGTAATCCTTGCCATGCGCGGAACAAGGTCCGAGCCGAGACGCATAGACGCGGTGATGAAAGGAGACAAGCCTAGAGTCTCCGCATGCGCGATCTCTGTGGCGAAATCAGGGCAATATGTGTGAGTGAACCTCGCGCCCTTCTCCGAGGACGCAACTGTGGCTCCGCGAAGCTCGTGCAAGCCAAGTATCTGCACTCGCTCTTGATCAGTGACATGGACCCCCGAAATCGCTTGCCTGCACTCTGCGCACTGGAAGCTGAAAGGCTCGCGTTCGCGGTCGGTGACAGCAATGCGCAAGACACTTATTGTCTCGCACCCTGCACACTTCAAGGGATAACGGACTATCATTGGATCGGGTGCCTCAGCGGATCTGACAACTAACTACGGTTTCCCTCGTGTCCAGACTGCATCATCAGAACACAATCTTCTCCAGCTAGTACCATTGACTTGCAGGTCACGGATTGTCATGGGAAAGCATAGTTGTGAACCACCTGCCTGTCAACCAACGGTGCCTCCCCTGATTCGGGAGAAAAAGAAAGAGCAAGGCCGCCTATCACAGACGGTCCTCACTCAGCTTGCTATCTCTTCCCCGCCATCGCAGCTCTAAGCCTGTTGCCCAGCGTCCCTCCCTTGTTACCGACGCGCTCTCGCGGCCCGACGTGCTTGTCGGTGTAAGCGTAGGCCGCCTTGTTCACCGACGCCTTGAGCACTGCCAGCGTGATTAACTCCTCGCTTTCAGGCTTGCCCTTCACCATCACGCGGATGCCCTTGTCAGCTTTCTCAACGATGAAGCTT